>JAAENL010000038.1 GCA_024224435.1 Halieaceae bacterium | reverse complement strand
GGTGAAGTAGCGACCAATCAGGGCCTGGTGTTCGGGTTCAGGAACGACAACTTCACCTGCGCGGTTTGGGGTGCCGACCTGAATGTTCAAATTGCGAATGACGAATCTAACTGTCATCAGTTGGCCTTCACCTACGATGCCGGCACGACTACCCGTACCATCTATCGTGATGGCGTCCAGATCGCACAGGACAGTGCATCCGGCAATTACACCGGGCTTGGCGCCACGTATATCGGCCGGATCTTTAACGGCGAATGGCCCTTCAAAGGCACCATCGACGAAGTGGGCATCTGGACCGAGTCGCTGACAGCCGGCGACATCGCCGTCTTGTACAGTAAAGTGAAGGCTCAGGATGAGTCGATTATACATGCTTTGCTGCCCAACGCGTCTCCAGGCGCGACTTCAGGCGCGACTTCACTCGATCTGGAGAACCTGGAGCTGCGCGAAACGGCTACGCAATTGGGAACTGTCTTCGGCAGCACCAGCCGCACATTGACCATCGATACCGACAATCCCGTCATCTGTCCCAACAATACCGATGGAAGCAAAAGTTGCCCGCCCGCCGATCAATACGTCAATGCCGCCAGTACGCTGGCCATCAGCGGCCTGGCCGCGGATCCGACGTCCTTCATCGAAACAGTAGAAGTTGATGTGGGCGGCTGGAGCAGCAGCGGTGTTGAAGGCACTGAATCCTGGAGCTACAACTGGGACATCAGCGCCCTCGGCGAGGGTAAAAAGACATTGCCTGTACGCGCTACCGATGCCGTGGGCCATGTCAGTGGGACCGAGAATGTGACGGTGATCGTCGATCGCACACCGCCCAGCACCACCTTCGACCCAATCAATGGCGTGCAGCAGCCACGCCAGGCGTTGGACGGCCACTGGATGGTCTCCCTCTCCGGCAAGGTGAATGAGCCCAATGCCGGTGGCAAAGCGGGCAGCGGCCTCGTCTCCGTGGAACTTCTCTTTACCGGAGATGGGGATCTGGCCGGGCAGCAGTGGCAGGAGGCCACTCTTTCCGGGAGTAACTGGAGCATCGACTACATCCTGCCTGCTTTTGGCGAATCGGGTCAAAGCATGGCCGACCCCAGTGGCGACTATACGGTCAGCTTGCGGGCGACCGACCAGGTCGGCAATACCACCACGCCGGCGAACTATATCACGGAGACTCTATCTGTTGATTCCACGGCGCCGGCCCTTTCACTGACCTACCCCGTTTCCACAACCTCCGTTATTTCCACGACTCTCACCCTTACTGGCAAGGCCAGCGATGACCACGCTGCGGTTGGATCCGTGCAGGTCAATTTCACGCCGGCCGAGCAGCTGGACGCCCTGACGGGCACTGCACTGCACCTGCCGTTCGATGAGAATCAATTCACCGAATACTTCGTGGATCAATCTGGTTCAGGGCACGCGGCCGTCTGCAGCGGCGCCCAGTGCCCAACCTTCGGTCAGAGCGGACAGCGCGATAGAGCCGTGGCATTAGACGGGACAGATGATTATCTCATCGCGCCTTTCCTGTTCGATCCGTCCAGGACTGAATTCAGCGCAGCAATCTGGTTCAACGCGGGTAATGTTGATTCTTCATTCATGGCTCTCATCGAGCAGGTACCCGGGTATGCCTTTCTCGGTCTTCTGAATGGTAACGTACTATTCGCCGCCCCATCGGGATACACTTTGAGCTCAGAACCGGTGATTCAGGCCAATCAATGGTATCACTCCGCGCTGACTCATGACGGCGTAACGCTTCGGCTCTATCTGAATGGAGAATTAGTCGATTCAGTGGACGATACACCTAATGCCAGCACCGCAGCGGTGCACATTGGCGTGGACGGTGACGGAAGTGATGGGTTCTTCAACGGCCTGCTGGACGAGGTGACGATGTATGACCGGGTCCTGGCCGGCTACGAGGTGGCCAACCTGTACGCCTACGGGTCGGGCACGTGGGCAGATGCGTCGCTCGACGGCAGCAGCTGGACCTACACCATCCCTGAAGGGGATAATGGTTTAGAGGGCATTTACCAGATTAACCTGCGCAGCAAGGATACCCTGGGCAACGTGACCGCGCTCGGCCACCAGAGGCAGTGGCGCGGCGAAATCGATACCCGCCCGCCGGCAGTCACTTATTCGGCAGCGCCGAGCACCAACGGTGGCACGACCACGACGAGCTACAACTGCACGGCCACCGATTACAATCTCGTTGAGGGTAGCAGTTGCCTGCCCGTCGCCCCGGCCACGCTGCCCCAGTTCCGCAACAGCGACATGACAATGACCACTTATGACCAGGTGGACGCCTGGTACTCGGCCACGATCAGCGATACAACAAGGTTGTACAATATGGACGCCACGCGCACTTACACCGGCACGCAGGATACCACCGGCTCGGTGACGACCTGCGACAAATACAACCGTTGCACCACGGTCGCGCCCGCCGTAAAGCTCGATGCTGTGGATACGACCCCAACCCTGGCCACGGAAGTGCTCGATCCTTCTTCCGGCACGGTGTTGACGACGCTGGATCCGGTTACGGTCGAAGGCTTCGCTTATGCCGAGGCGTACTTGAAGGAGCTGCTCGTCACCATCAACAACACGCCGGCATACGACCACAGTTGGGAATGGGGCACTGAAACGGAAAACCAATGGCTTTTCGACTGGACACCACCAGCGGAAGGCATCTACAACTTCATGCCCAGAGTCACTGATTGGCACGGCGAGGGGCCACCCCCCATGCCGCTTACTACCTATATGCCACTGGTTTTCGCGGCTGATCCCCTTGCCGGAGAGGCGGCGGACACGGACGTATCCCAAACCACATCAGCAACGACTGATTCAAGCGGTGCAACAAGCCCCAGTACAACCCATACCGGCAATGTGACCACCCTTTACGTCGATACAGAACCACCGGCCATCACCATTGACCCGCTCCTCCTGAACGCAAACGATCTGATTGGCGGGCGGACCGTCTACGTGACCGGTACAGCCAGCGACACCGTGCGCGTGCACCGCGTCGAAGTGAGCATCAACAGCGGCCCCTGGCAGCGCGCCGGTCTGGCCGCGGACGGCCACTGGCACTACCCCTGGTTCCTGCATCAAGAAGTTGATGGCGAAATCTTCGACATCCGCGCCCGCGCCACCGATCTGGCCGGACGCACAACCACCGCCACCGAGGACGTCGTCGTCGACATCGCTGCGCCCGAGCATGATCAGATCACACTTTCCTACGTCAATACGGATGGCCAGACGCACGATGTCTCGCCCGGCAGCACCCTGAGGGATGCGGTTGCCCTACAGGTAAGCTGGACCGCAGGCAGTGATGGTCACGGCATCGCCAGCTACGAAGCCAGCTTCAGCAACGACAGGACGCCCCCGCCTCCAGGCCCGCCCCACTTCATCCCTTATCCGGGACCGGACACCCACGAACAAGATCCGGCCGGCGAGGCGCAAACCTGGTACGCGCACGTAAGCATCATAGATATCGCCGGCAACAACCGCACCGAAACCGTGGGTCCCATTCACGTCGACGCGCCGTTGACGCCCGATCTGGTGGGTAATCTGCGCTATCGGGGCTGGACAGATGCCGAATGCACCATTCAAGGCGTCGATCGCCGCCTGGCGCAGAGGCATCCCGGCGTTTTCGGGAATGAAATTCAAAGCATGTTCGCCTCCTGGGACGAGAACGCCTTGCGTCTCTCCTGGAATGGCGCCCACTGGCAGCACCACGGCGACCTCTTCTTCTACCTCGACACGCACATCGGCGGGGCGCAGCAGTTGTTCAACCCCTACCCGGATGACAACACCATCATCTATCTCCCGGGCAACACGCCGCAAACGCCAACAAATGGTGGTATGCGCCAGTTGGCGGCCCTGGAGAGCGTAACGACACAACAGGCCATGCGGGCTGACTTCATGGTCTGGGTTGAGGACGAGAAACAGGCCACCTTCTGGCGTTGGAACGGTAGCTCCTGGCAGAACGAGGGCACACTCGACGAAGAAAGCTTCCGTCTTTCTGCCGATATAGAGGCCAGCGATACCGATATCCTGCTGCCCTTTGAAAAGCTGGGCATCCTCGATCCTTCGACAGCGACACTCGGTCTGCTGGCCGTGGCCAGCGAGGAAGATAGTCTCGAATTATGGGCGACGATGCCCGACCGCAACCCGCTCAACAGCGCCCGCCTGCTCGACGGTTTCGCCGATCAGGACGAGGAGACCACGCTGGCTCTCTCCCGCGCCTACTACTGGGAAGGCCTGGGCAACGGGCATTGTGCCAACGGTCGACTTAACAGCGACGGCAGTGGACCGGCGGGCGGCGCTTATGCCGACAGCGACCTGCAAATGACGCTTTCCGCCAGCCCGGTCGGCACCATCTACCACTTCATGGGCGAAGGTTTGAGCCCCTGGTGGACGTTGCTCTTCGGTTACGAAAATGTGCCCTACGTACCCAGTCTGCTCCTCGACCACCGCGACACGAACCACCCGCCTCTTGGTCCCGGTGAGACGATTTCCTACACCATTAACTATGTGAATCATGGCAGCGAAGCGGCCACCGGCGTGCAGCTCGACCTGCAATCCTGGCTCAGCCTCGAATTGCCCAACCACGTCGTCGACCTGGGCGACATTCCTCCCGGCGGCTCCGGTTCTTACACGTTCAGCGGCGCCGTGGATGTCTCCGGCCAGGGACAGGTAGCTTACAACGAATGCCGGTTGAACTTCCCGCCGCAGATATGTGACCGTACAAAGGAGTGGGCAGCGTTGGACGTGTACGTCTACGACGACCAGAGCCCGAGGGATCCCGTGGCCGGCCCCTGGTCCTCCGCCCCGCTGGAGTGGTTGTGGAGCGACCATCCTGTGGACAGTTCGCCACCCTCCGCCGTGGGCATCAGTTCGCCCACAAGCGTGATCCCGGCCGGGGAGGTCACGATACGTGGCTTTGCGCACGACCAGTCGGCCGTTCCGCTGATCACCCTGCAGGCGCGAGTGGGTGGGACTGTGAGCAGTATCGATTGTCCACAGGGGGCGACCACGCAAAACGGCAATTGGACCTGCAACTGGGACCCTGGCGCTGTCACCGATGGCGAAATCGTCGATTTGCAAGTGCGGGCGACGGATGAATTCGGACACACGAGCGAATGGTCGGCCTGGATCAGCCTGACTGTCGACAGCAGCCCGCCCACGATCACGGTTAATCCCGGCGTGGATGGCGAGACCCTGGGTGCGGGCACGCACGCATTGAGTGGCATGCTCAGCAACAGCCAGTCAGGCGGCGAAGTGCGGCTCTGCGTCGAAGATGAACTACCCTGCCAAATCGTGCCCGTCGATCCGCAGACCGGACGCTGGTCCACCCATCTGCCATCGCCCGACGCGGGTGCACCGGACGCATTGTCGGTGACCCTCAAGCTTTATGGCGCTGACGCCGCGGGCAACAGCACAGTCGACCCGGTGACCATCAGCTATCTGCTGGATACCGTACACCCCGAACTCGAGGTCACAACCGTGGTTGAGGAGGTCGACGAGAACACGAGCGGTCCGGTCCTGGCCGGCAGCGCCTCCGACGGCAGCGCCTTTGACGTTTACGTTGAACTGCGCCCACCCAGCGGATCGAACGAGCGTTATCAGGCCGGCGTGACAGACGGCGAGTGGTCATTCAACCACACCTTCAGCGAAATCGGTACGTACCGGGCCTGGGTGCAGGCGGTGGATATCGCCGGCAACAGACGCACGAACGGGCCATTTTTGATCACGGTGACATCACCATAACCAGGAGATTTGTACAACGCGTATCTGCCGCTAGGGCGCCGCTAGATACGTAAAGGCGTCAGGCGCATAAGTGCTTGGCATTATCAGCAGTAAATATCCTATCGGTCTCAATATGGGCGCTACTGATGTGAGGAGTGCAAGATCTTCTCAACGGCGGTTGCGCACCACAAAATCATGGAGAAAGTATGCAATGTTTTTGAAAAAGCGGAATCTTATCGCAGTGATTGCAATGGTTGTGTTGCTGACAACGATGTTGATAGCAGCAGCCAGCGCGGCAACAGGAGGTGATGGTGAAGGTCTGAACTCTGACGTTCACTTACTCGATAACGTGGCTGTTTTCCTGCCCTGGGTTGCGTCTGACAATGGTGCGGCGTCGGGAGCGGCCGAGCAGTGCGCAGAAGACAAGCTGGTCGCATCGTCCGAACACATCGCCTGCCTCGTGGAGGCGGAGATAGCCGCTAATGATGGCGCTGACCTGGAGGACTTGATCGCGGCTTGCGATGCGGCGCGGGACGAGGCTTACGCGGCGGCAGAGGCGGTAGCTGCCAGTGAAGGAGTCGCCTGCGCACCGGACCAGACGAAAGGGATGTACTATGGCTCGATGCAGCGCAGCAACATTCCGCCCGTGGCGCATATCGAGGTGCTGGATAACCTTCCCCTCGGCAATGCCATAGGTAGCGTCTCGCTCTCGGCGCAGGGCTCCAGTGACTCAGATGGGGTGATCCACCATTTCTTCTTCCGTGTCGAGGATGCCGAGACGGGAGAGGTGCTCGCAGGGCCGCTGGATTCACGCAAGCCCCATGTACGCATCCCCGTTCCGTCGGCAGCGCCAACCCAAACCTTGCGGGCCGTAGTCACGGTTGAGGACGACATGCAGGCGCTAGATACAGCCGAAGCCCTTGCGGCGGCGGCGCCCCCGACCTGTCATGAAGACAAAGCTGTCACCTGCTGGATAACTGACGCCGTGTTTGGCCGGGTGACCTGCACTTTCAAGAATGACAGCGGTATTGATTATGCGTTGCAGGTTGAGGAAATACTTTATGCAGGTCAGGCGTGTAATCCCGCAATCACCTCCACGACTCAGCTGGCAATCATGGGCCTGGGAGGCTCGGGAGGCGGCGGCGGAGATTCGTTCTACCAGGACGGTGGTGACTATGGATACGGGGGTGTCGCCCTAGTGGGGACTACTTGGGAGGAGCTTATTGAAGCGGCGCAATTTATTTGTTTCGGCGTTGCGCAGCAAGCCAGTCACTCCGGACTCACTGGCGGCTCCGGCGGCGCGTCCACCATCATGCGCAAGTGTGACAGTAATGGCACGGATCATGGGGTAATCCTGGTCGCCGGCGGTGGCGGCGGCGGCGGGCCGGGCAGCCAGCCCACGCCCGGCGACGGTGGGGATGGCGGAATCGCCATCTCGAGCACCGCCGGAGCATGCCCTCCTGATTGTCTGCCCGGGTCAAGTGACCATGGATATGGCGATAACAGCAGCCTACATTATGGCCGGGGTGGAGGTGAGGGAGAGGGTGGCAGCTCTGATTGCACCGACCATGAAAATTCGGCGAAAGGTGAGGATGGATTCGGCGGCCGAGGCGGTAAATCCAGTTGGGGCTCAGCCGGCTGGCTCACCGGCAATGCCTTTGTTCCTGGCGCCACCGGTCAGGGCGGGACGGACAGTTGCTCATCCGGTGCCGGTGGTGGTGGCTATGGCGGGGGTGCCTCCGGCTCTAGTTTAGATGGCGGCGGCGGTGGCGGCAGTTACGCGATGAAGTCGTCCTGGGACCTTTCTACTATTGGTTATAAAATCGAAACCAACCCCGGCGACGGCATAATCCAGTTCGTCTTCTATCCCAACTAGCGGGCACGCGCGGGGTCCGGCGTCGCAATCCGGGCCCTGCGCATCTGCCGCTGGTACGCCGCTAGAAACGCCAAGAGTGCCAAACACCTGACAACTTTATTAGGAGGATGAATCTTGACACACGCACACCAAGAAACTGATCATCAGGCGGCTGCACCAATGGAGCAGTCAACAAAGTCTTGTTCATGCTACCGGATCTGCAACCTATCTGAAGCGGCCGAACAGGGGAACAAACACCGTGGAGCACGAAGACCTCGCTGATCATGCCGGGCAAAACCGAAGTGATCACCGAGACTGGTAGCGTGTAAGAATGCCAGGCCAGCATATGTACGCTAAACGATTTCGTCCTCGTCCGGCTGGTCGCCAGGTGATTTGCTACTTGATCAGTTGTTAGTGTGTATCTGTCATAATGTCACTTTCTGCCAAAGTCCAATTTCAACCAAACAAGATACGCTACCCCACTGCGATGGAGATGGCGAAATAGTGTCGTATCAGCTATTATTAGTGGAGAACTGTCCTATCTAATCGCCGCTCGCCAGATCGGCGGGGTCATTTCGAGTACATCCCACGCCCTGCGGGCGGTAAATGACCCGCCGTTGGACGGCTTGTGAAACTTATGTACGATATGTAAATTAAACAAGGAGATAAGCTATGCGTCACCTGACTAAATCCATCATGGGTCTGTTTCTGGTCGTTGTTCTTTTCATCGGGGCTTGTTCTGCACCCGTGTCACAAAGTACCCCTACGCAGTCGCAGTCCACTGCGGCTATTGCCAATCCGGCTTCTGAGAATTGCGTTGAGCAGGGTGGTACCCTTTCTATCCAGAAGCGTGGCGATGGTGGGGAATACGGTGTCTGTTTGTTTGAAGATAACAAGCAATGTGAGGAGTGGGCAATGCTGAACGGCGAATGTCCGGCTGGTGGCATCAGGATCACGGGCTACATTACACCCGCCGCTCAGTACTGTGCTATTACGGGGGGAGAGTATAAAGTCACGGGCATAGATAACACCGACCAGGAACAGGGAACGTGTACATTCAAAAATGGTAAAACCTGTGATGCATGGGATTATTATGCTGGGAAATGTGACCCCAGTAACACAACGGAACAATCGCTATACAGCGACCCCTTTGCCTATTGTGCGGGAGTGGGGACTATTGATGCCCCAAATGCGCGATACAATGGTCCCGAGATGCCAGATTCCGTCATTCAGGGTTTGATTCAGCAAGGCGTTGTATCAACCGATGCGCCACCGGAATTCCAAAAGAATGCGGTTTGGCGGTGTATGAATGGTCAGGTGTGGGCATGCCACTTTGGAGCCAATCTACCTTGTCTGACGAAAGCCAACATGTCCCCAGTACCGACCTCGGAAATGGAAGACTTTTGTGAGACAAATCCCACATCAGATAGCATTCCTGCTGTCGTGACCGGGCGAGAAACCGTGTACGAATGGAAATGTAATGCAGGGATACCGGAAGTGGTAAGGCAAGTCTTCCAGGTCGATCCACAAGAGTATCTGGCCGACTTTTGGTATGAACTGACGCCCAAGTAGGCATCCGCGACAACATCGCCACAGACGGCAGGGGATAGGCTGCGGACAGTTTTCTTCACGTGCGGTCTGTTCTCACCACGTCGCCCTACAGTGCATCAAGCCGACCTCACATGGGGCGGATGCTGGCAGAGGTGGTTTCCCCCATTAGGCGGCGACGGCTTATGCCTGTCGAATTTGGCGGACGTTGGACCGGCACGCAAGAAAGGAAGGAGGGGCCTTAGCCTGTAAATCATCGTCAGATCGGCGCCGCAGTCTGCGCATTGCTCCACATCGAGTACTGGGTTAGGTTTACAGAACCTAACTGCCCGGCGCCAATGCAAAGAAAAATACGCCAAACCTGCCTGATTTGCAGCTATAGTCGTCGTCGACATCATTGGCGTTCGCATAACCCCTCACTTCGTAATAGTAGTTCTGGAGGGGGTCAATGGTGACGTTGTGGCTGGTGCCAGAAACTGTTTCATCTAGAGGGGAGTACCCGCTATAGGGTAAGGAACTCCGAAATATCCTGTACTCTGCAGCCGGGTCACCAGAATTCGTCCAGGATAGTTGGGCAGTGGTCATGTCCATCTTGGCGATACTGGTGTCACTGATATCGCAGACCGGCGGCGGCATCGCTACCTCCGCAGCACCAATCGTGCAGGCGTCGCCCACGTTGATCGGGCGATTCGCGCCCAGTTGGTCGGTGGTGGCGCCGTCGCAGGCCAGCGTCTCGCTACCGTTTGGGATGCTCGTGCCGTTGGGGATAGCCCCGATGGCGTCGCTCGGATAAGCTGGCGTATGCACCTGTTGCCCCGGACCGCTACCACTCAGCGCGCCCAGGTTCAGCGTGGCGTTGTCAGCGGAACCATCCGCCGAACCATCCGCCGAACCATCAAAGCCACACGAGTCGTCCGACGAGAGGTTGTAGCCTTTGTCGATCAGCAGGCCGCAGCACTGCGCGATGTTGCTCGGCCCGCGGTCGAAGATGTTGCCGGTCAGGTAGGCTGGGCCAATAATCGCGCCGCAGCCGTATAAGGATGCCGAATTGTTGTGGAAAGTGCTGTAATTCACTCTGGTGGTGCCTTCGCCGGTAGCAATCGCGCCACCGGGATTAACCCCCGTGTTGCCGGAGAAGGTGCTGTTCGTGACGGTCAACGTGCCATCGTTGTAGATGCCGCCGCCATAGCCACCGCCCACCGGAGTGTCATTGGCAATGGCCGAGTTGTCGGAGAAGGTGCTGTTGGTCACCTTCAGTGTGCCGAGTTCGTAGTTGTAGATCGCGCCGCCGATGACTGCCGAATTGTTGTAAAAAGTACTGTTGGTCACTGTCGCTGTTCCGTTCCAGCTGTGAATGGCGCCGCCGAAGGAGGTGTCGCCTGGATCGGCAGTGGCTGAATTGCCGGAGAAGGTGCTGTTCGTGACGGTCAGCGTGCCATCGTTGTAGATGGCGCCGCCACGAAGGTTTGTGACCGAGTTGTCGGAGAAGGTGCTGTTGGTCACCGTCAGTGAGCCAACGTTGTGGATGCCGCCGCCTCGGCCGCTTGATCCATTCTGAATCGTGACATCGTTGACGCTGAAGTTGCCTGCCGCCTGCACCCGGAACACGCGCATGCTGGTGTTTCCATCAACGAAGTAGCCGCCGCCGTTGAGCGTGATTTCTGTGGTGATGTTGGGCAGCGTCGTACTCAACGTGATATCCGCGTCCAGCCCCAGCGTATCCGCACCTGCCGAGACCGTGTTAGCCCAGGCGATGCACTCATACAACTCAACAGTGTTGGAGATGGCGGTTGGTTGGGGGCAGGTCGGCGGGGGAATGACTTCGACCGCGCCGCTGGTGCAACCTGTCCAACTGTTTATCGGACGATCCGCGCCGGTCTGGTCGGTGGTGGTGTTGTTGCATTTTAGTGGCACGCCGTTGTTGTTGATGTTCGTACCGTTGGGAATGGCCCCAATCGCGTCGCTCGGATCGGCAGGTGTATGCACGCCGCCACTCAGTCCACCCAGGTTCAGCGAGGCGTTGTTGGCGGAGCCAGCCGCGCTGAAGCCGCATGAGTTGTCCGACGAGAGGTTGTAGCCGCTGTCGGTCGGCGACCCATTGCATTGCGGGCTGTTGCTCGGCCCGCTGTCGAAGATGTTGCCCGCCAGGTAGGCCGGGCCAGAAATCGCGCCGCCGCCGAAGAAGGGTGCCGAATTGTTGTTGTAGAAGGTGCTGTAATTCACGATGGTGGTGCCACCGCTGGTAGCAATCGCGCCACCGTCAAAAGCCGCCGAGTTGCCGGTGAAGGTGCTGTTGACCACTGTCAGATGACCACCGATGTTATGGATGCCACCGCCGATGCCGCCACGGACGAAGGTTGCTAATCCATCCTTGATCGTGATGTTGTAGACCCAGAAGTCAGCTGACGCCCCCCCCTACATCGAACACTCGGAACGCGTTCGTCCCATCGATGGTGAAGCCGCCGCCTTCCAAGATGATTTCTGTCGTGATTTGCGGCAGCGCTCTGCTCAGCGTGATATCCGTGCCCAGCGTGATCATATCCTGGCCCGGACCGTTGTTGTTGGCCGCCGTGATACAATCTGCCAGTTCGGTTGCGGTCGTCACCGTGGCTGGCAGCGAACAGGAAGCCGGGACCATGGTGGTGTCCGTGCTGTTGCTGGGTAATGAAGCTGCTTGAGCCGTGAGCGACGACAGGAACCATACCGTCAGCAGCAGCGCTGCAGTCCCGAAAACGGACAACGTCCATCGTTGAATGAGATGGAACTGGTTCATGGGGTCTTTCCCTCCGAGAATGAACATGCAAATGGGTGCGCTTTAATCCTGGGGCAGAAAAATTTCATAAAGCATAAAACTTTAGTTTCTGCTAAATGAATAGGGTGCGTCCTAAATGAGTTGGAGACATAATGTGTCACCAGGTTTCGACCTAGGTTCGTCAACATAACCCCCCATTTCGGAGGTTCAGAAGGCCTGAACCGGCCTCCAAACATGTTAGTATCGCAGGGTGTTATCGCCCTTCTAACTCAAAAAGGACACACCCAAATGAATACGTGACAAAAACAGTTGGCTCCTCTCCTTGCCGGGGATTCGAAATTCAACAGAGGATGCACCAAAATTACTTCCCTGAAATTACAGAACATACCATACACTCTAGTCCAAGATACTACAAATCGACAGGCCCCGCCACAGGCAGCCCGTTCTCGCTGGCGATTCATACCGGCGGTGGCGACAGTTAAGCGATGAAGTCGGCCTGGGACATCTCTATCCTTAGGAACGAGAGGTTTTTAATAACCGAAACTTGTACATACCTGTAGGTGTGGTAGGACTACACTTGAACTGGGTCAGCGAAAATAACTCTGTTTGAAAGCAATCAG
>JAAENL010000037.1 GCA_024224435.1 Halieaceae bacterium | reverse complement strand
TAGCGCTGGTATTTCAGCGAGTGACAACCCATACAATAGTTCATGTACATCTGCGCGCCGCTTTGTAGAGACGCCTTATTAGAGGCATCAGCGGTAAACTCGTCACAGGGCATAGAACCGCAATCAAACGCAGATTCCGCTGCCACCACCTTCAGGGGAATGACAGTCAGAGCAAGAATCAACAGTAAGGCCCCCATGCTGCCCCAAAACCCGATACCGCCGTCCATGGTCACACGCTCAGGCACTGGCTTGGTTTTGTCCCAGGCAGACCAGAAAGGCATTAGCAGGAAGAACGCGAAATATATGATGGAGCATACGCGCGCCAGCATGGTGCGCCCTTCAGTGGGCGCCCACACCCCTAGCACACCAAGAATCAGGAAAGAGGACACAAACGCCGTCAACATAATTTTGGTAATCGGGCCGCGATAGCGCCAGGACTTCACCGGGCTACGATCTATCCAGGGCAGGATAAAAGGAATCGCAACGGACGCGGCAAAAGCAATAAATCCCCAAAACTTGTCCGGTACAGCGCGCAGCACCGAGTAAAATGGCGTGAAGTACCAGACAGGCGCAATGTGTTCCGGCGTCTTGAGGTTGTTCGCTTCTTCAAAGTTGGCGTATTCCAGAAAGTAGCCGCCCATCTCAGGCATGAAGAAAATAATACCGCAAAAAATAAAGAGGAATACCCCGACGGCTTGCAGGTCATGCACCGTGTAGTAGGGGTGGAAAGCAATGCCATCCAACGGCACTCCCTCATCATCTTTCGTCTGCTTAATCTCAACGCCATCAGGGTTGTTCGACCCGACTTCGTGCAGTGCGAGCAGATGCAATACCACCAGAGCCAGCAGGATGATAGGCAGGGCTACCACGTGCAAGGCAAAGAAACGGTTCAGCGTAATACCCGATATCAGGTAGTCGCCGCGAATCCAGGTAACGATGTCCTCACCGACATAGGGAATCGCCCCAAACAGGGAAATAATCACCTGGGCGCCCCAGTACGACATCTGGCCCCAGGGAAGCACGTATCCTACAAAGGCCTCCGCCATCAGCACGACGAAAATCAACATGCCAAAAATCCAGATTAATTCACGCGGCTTTTTGTATGACCCGTACAACAACGCCCGAAACATATGCAGGTAGACCACCAGAAAAAACGCCGAGGCACCCGTCGAGTGCATGTAACGCAGGATCCAGCCGAAATCCACATCCCGCATGATGTACTCAACCGATGCAAACGCATCTTCCTGCGACGGGGTGTAGCTCATCGTGAGCCAGATGCCGGTTAACAGCTGGTTGACCAACACCAACAGTGCGAGGACACCAAAGAAATAAAAGAAATTAAAGTTTTTGGGCGCGTAGTACTTGCCCATGTGCGTGTTCCAGGCACGCACAATCGGCAGACGGGCATCTACCCAATCGCGCAAGGCAACAAGCAATTTAACAATCATTACGCTACCTCCTCACCAACGCCAATCACCACCACGTTTTTGTCCTCATAGGAGTAAGGCGGCACGATCAGGTTTTGGGAAGCCGGACTGGTGCCCGCAAATACGCGACCAGACAAATCAAACATCGAACCATGGCAGGGGCAAAAAAAGCCGCCACCCCAATCGTTAGTAAATTCGGTGACACCCACTTCGGGTCGAAACTTTGGGGCGCACCCGAGATGGGTACACAACCCGATCACCACAAATATCTCGGGGCGGATAGAGCGGTCTATGCCGTGGATATAGGGTGGCTGTGAGCCTTCAATGGTTGAATCGGGATCTTTGAGACTGCTGTTCAACAAAGGCAGTTCAGCCAGCTGCGCCTCGGTGCGGTGCAATATGTAGACCGGCTTGCCGCGCCACTCCTCAACAACCATCTGGCCGGGCTCAAGCTTGCCGATATCGACCTTGACCGGAGCCCCTGCGGCTTTTGCCTTGGCCGACGGGTTCCAGGACCCTACGAACGGCGTCATAATACCCACGGCACCGGCAACGCCCACCACACTGGTCGCAGCAGTAAGGAATGTTCGCCTCGTCCGGTTGACGCTGTCGTCAGCGCTATCGCTACTCATGCTCTACTCCCCTGATTAAACGCCGCTGCGAAGCCCATCGCCCGACACTTCGATACAGAATTGAAAACGGTGCAAATGGTAATAAGTTTGCCGGCTGGATACAAGGAAACTGCCTTGATTTCACTGGATTTTCTATGTTCTGTGCTGACGCTGCCCTGGGACCACACGCGCCTTGCTAAGCGGCTAAAAAAACGCCCGGATGCACTGCAGTCCAGGCGCTTTTGACTGTGTAAATGCCCCACCGGCAGCGAGGGGAGCCTCTCGCGCCTAGCGCTTGGAGTACTGGGGACGCTTGCGCGCCTTGCGCAGGCCCACTTTTTTACGCTCCACCTCGCGGGCATCCCGCGTCACATAACCAGAGCTGCGCAGAGTGCCACGCAAAGATTCATCGTATTCCATCAAAGCCCGGGTGATGCCGTGGCGAATAGCGCCGGCCTGCCCGAAGCTGCCACCACCGGCGACAGTGACGTTGATGTCGAATTTTCCTGCCAACTCAACCAGTTCGAGTGGCTGACGCACGATCATACGCGCCACCTCTCGGCCAAAATACTGATCCAGAGGCCGCTTGTTGACCGTGATATCACCCGCTCCATTGCGCATGAATACCCGCGCGGTGGAGGTCTTGCGACGGCCGGTCCCATAATATTCGCTAGCTGACATAATCTGCGCGTCCGTTAGATATTCAATGCTTGTGGCTGCTGGGCGGCGTGCGGATGCTCGCTCCCGGCGTAAACCTTCAACTTCTTGAACATGGCGCGGCCCAGCGGGTTACGCGGCAACATGCCCTTCACTGCCCCTTGGATGACACGCTCAGGCGCCTTGTCAATCAATTTTTCGAAAGAAATAGACTTCAGACCGCCGGGATAGCCAGTGTGATGGTGATACATCTTATCGGTCGTTTTAGCACCGGTCACCTTCACCTTCTCGGCATTCACCACGACGATATAGTCGCCTGTGTCCACGTGGGGGGTGTACTCCGCCTTGTGCTTGCCGCGCAGCCGATGAGCGATAGCACTGGCTAGCCGCCCCAGGGTCATGTCGGCGGCATCCACCACGTACCAGTCGCGGGCCACTTCTTCCGCTTTGGCGCTGTAAGTTTTCATGAGAATCCGCCTCTGGGAGGAGTCCAAAATAAAGAGCGCGAATACTACTGAAACGGCCCCACCATTTCAAGCCAATGTTACAGATATTTTCGCGCGGTCACCCCGGAAAAGCCCCGCGCAAGGGGGCTGGCCCGCTGTTGCTCAAATCCCCGGTAAGCCGCTACGGACGGTGCTCACGGGCGAGATACTCAAATGACTGCATCTCCTGCAGCCGGGAAATGGTGCGCTGGAACTCGAATTCGAGCTTGCCCCCCGCATATAACTCCAACAGGGGCATAGCAGCGGCCAGCACCAACTTGACATTACGGTCATAGAATTCATCGACCAGATTAATAAAACGACGCGCCTGGTCATCCTTGTCCGCATCAAATTCGGGTATACCCGAAATCAGGACAGTATGGAAAACCTTGGCCAGTTCAATGTAATCATTTTGCGATCGAGGGCCGTCACAGAGCTCCGCAAATTCAAACCAGACCGCGTCCTTCGCCAGACAGCGGGTGGTCAGGTAGCGCTTGTTAACCTTGAGCCGCTCCCAGTGCATCCCTCCATCCGGCGCCAGGCGATCAAAACTCTCGCGCAGACTTTTTTCCGCCGTTTTGTCCAGAGGGTAGTGATACAACTGCGCTTGCTGCAGCGCACGCAACCGGTAATCCACCCCCGCGTCGACGTTTACCACCTGAGTGTAGCGATTAATCATATCGATCGCAGGCAGAAACCGTTGTCGCTGCAGCCCATTCTTGTACAGTTGCCCCGGCTCTATATTGGAGGTGGCCACCAGGGTGACGCCGCGAGCGAACAGGGCCTTCATCAACTCCCCCAGTATCATAGCGTCAGCGATGTCAGTGACAAAAAACTCGTCGAAGCAGAGCACCCTGGCTTCTTGTGAAAGGCCCTCCGCAACGAGATCGAGCGGGTTTTTTTCGCCCTCGAGCCTGGCCAGGTCGGCGTGGACGCGCTGCATGAACCGGTGAAAATGCACTCGCATCTTGTGCTCGAAGGGCAGGCAATCGAAAAACGTATCCATGAGGTAGGTCTTGCCCCTCCCCACCCCTCCCCAGAGGTAGAGGCCGATCACCGGCTCGATCGGTACATTACGCAACCTGCGCAGCCAGCCGCGCAGCCCTTCCCGGGACTCGGCTGACACGGGCAACAGCTGTTGGTAAAGGCGCTCCAGCAAGCTCACCGCGTTCTCCTGTGCGGCGTCGTGCAAGAAATTGTCCTGTTTCAGGTCAGCTTGGTAGCGCTGCCAGGGAGTATCCATGTCGAGCAAATCCGGTTTCGGACGTATCGTCTGGCCGCACACTGTACCCATCCGCACCCGTGGTTTGCAACGCCGCACCATACACACCACCGCGGCAGGGGCATCGATACGAACGCTTTCACGAAAACCCGTCACCACGGCGCTACAGCCAACACAACAATCGGGGTATACTGCCGCGCTGATAACCAACTGCGAGGAACTGTTTGTGGAATCATCCGGATACAGCCTGGAAATACTGCTGGCTGTGAGTGCTGCAATGGCGGTCGTTGGCGCACTGCTTGGCTGGGCGGTCAGTCGCCGCGCCACTGACGATGCGAAGAAAAATCGCGAACTGGCCCTGAAACTAGACCAGGTAATGCAGGACAAAAAAGCCTATGAAGATGACGTGGTCGAACACTTTACCCAGACTGCGCAAATGCTCAACGGACTCACGGAAAGCTATCGGGAGGTGCACAACCACATCGCCCAAGGCGCATCTAGTCTGTGTCAGGGCGCGGGCCCACTGCCGCTCGAGCGCGCCGGAAATAACGGCGAAGCCGCTGAAATCCCAGGTAAGCTCGCGACAACACAGCCTCCTCTGGACTACGCTCCCAAAACCTCCCCTGACGAAAAAGGCATGCTGAACGAAGAATTTGGCTTTGAGCGCGATGCCAGTGAGGACCAACCCCCAAAAATCGGCTAATCGCGCTACACCGGGTTATCGATATCGATAAATCGGTGCTGCAAACTGAAGTGCTCCTGCAAATGCTCACCCACCGCCTGCACGCCATAGCGCTCCGTGGCGTGGTGACCCGCAGCGACAAAATGAATACCCTCTTCGCGCGCGACGTGCACAGTGGCCTCGGACACCTCGCCGGTTACAAACAGGTCTGCTCCCGCGGCTACCGCAGCCTCAAGGTACCCCTGGGCAGCACCTGTGCACCACGCGATGCGCCGGACCGCTGCCGCAGCGTCTCCGACATGCAACGCCTGACGACCCGTAAAACTCTCTATGCGTGAGACAAACTCCCCTGCACTTTCCGCGCGGGTCAGCGTCGCGATATTACCGACACTACCGGACACATCCGGTTGCATTGGCTCCTGATCCTCATTCGGAATGCCCATCAGTCGCCCAAGGCACGCGTTGTTACCCATTCGGGGGTGCGCATCCAGAGGCAGATGATACGCCAACAAACTCACATCGTGTTGCAGCAGAGCACTGAGGCGACGCCTCTTCATGCCCACCACTTCAGGCGCCTCAGAGCGCCAGAAGTAGCCATGGTGTACCAGCAGGGCGTCAGCGCCCCACGCCACCGCCTCATCTATCAGGCGCTGGCAGGCGGTCACGCCGGTGACGATCCTGGCCACAACGGGCCGCCCCTCAACCTGCAAACCATTGGGGCAGTAATCCTGAAACCGGTCGGGCCGCAGGCAATGATCCAGATACTGATGAAGCTCCCTGAGATCTACGCTCATAGTTTTTTCCATGTTAGCGCTGGCGGTGTGACTGCATGGCATGCGCGAATCGCTATACTATACAATGCCCCTGCAAACCTCACCCGGTGCGTGATGAAACAGATACTGACAGACTTCCTGTGGCCAGCCATTGCCGGACTACTCGCAGCACTCCTGATACTGGATCGCTGGGTCCTGCCTGTCGCACCGGCCCGGGCAGGGCCAGTCAGTTACTCTGCAGCCGTAGAGGCCGCGGCTCCCGCCGTGGTAAACATCTATACCGCCAAATTGATAAGGCAGCGCAACAAGCCCCTGCTGAATGATCGTCGCCCCACTCCACCTGGTTTACGCCCCTCCCGGCGCGGGCGCGTAGAACGCTCCCTTGGATCAGGCGTCATAATGACCGACCAGGGGCATATCCTGACTAATAATCACGTCATAGACGGCGCGGATGCCATACAGGTGATGCTGAATGACGGGCGGTCCGCAAGCGCCTCCGTAGTCGGCACTGATATGGCCACCGATCTCGCCGTCCTGCGGGTAGAGCTGCCCGGTTTGCAGGCCATCAAACTGGGTGATGCCGAAATGGCTCGCGTCGGCGATGTGGTGCTGGCGATCGGGAATCCACTGGGCTTCAGGCATACCGTATCCCAGGGCATTATTTCTGCCCTGGGCCGCTTTGGCTTGCAGTCCGATATCTATGAGGACTATATCCAGACCGACGCGGCGATCCACCTGGGCAACTCGGGTGGCGCACTGATCGACTCTCAGGGCCGACTGCTGGGGATTAACACGCTGATCTACACGGCCGAGGGCCGCGCTCGCAATGCGTCCACAGGCATTGGTATCAGCCTGGCCATACCGGTCAATCAAGCCCTCTACGTTATGGAGGACCTGATTCAGTATGGCTCAGTCATTCGCGGGTGGCTTGGAGTCAGCGCAGAACCGGTCGCGATGGATCAGCAGGGGCAGGCCCTGTTGGTCGCCTCTGTCGCCCCAAACAGTCCCGCGCAAAAAGCCGGAATGCAGGCGGGCGATTTGATCACGCACATCGACAACGAGCCGGTGCGGGACGCCCGATTGACCAGTCATAGCATAGCCATGCTCAAACCCGGCGAATCGGTGGACATCAGCGTGCAGCGGGAACGCCAGAGTCTGGAGCTGCAGGCCGTGGTGGGTGTACTGAATCAGCCGAGATAGTCACGGGAAAGCCGCACCCGATGGGGACCACCGCGAGTGCGTCTCGACGGGAGACGGTATGACGGGCTATTTGGTCGGCTTCTTGTCGGTCAGGCGCATCTCGGCACTGCGGGCATGCGCCGTGAGCGATTCGCCACGGGCCAACACCGACGCCATAGCACCCAACTCCTGCACACCCTGCTGACTACACCTGATCAGCGAACTACGCTTTTGGAAATCATACACCCCCAGGGGAGAACTGAACCGCGCTCCGCCCGCCGTGGGCAGCACGTGATTGGGGCCGGCGCAGTAATCGCCCAGTGCCTCGGACGTATAGGATCCCATGAAAATAGCCCCTGCATGCTCTATGTGCGGCAGCAGGGCCTCCGGATCTTCGACTGATAGCTCTAGGTGCTCCGGCGCAATCCGGTTACTGACCGCTACCGCATCCGCCAGATCACGGGTCACTATCATGGCTCCGCGCTCCCTCAGCGAGACGCTGATTATATCCGCCCGCTCCATGGTGGGGAGCAGACGCTCGATTCCCACCCGCACCGCGGCGAGGTAGTTGTGATCGGGGCAGAGCAGAATGCACTGGGCGTTCTCATCATGTTCAGCCTGAGAAAACAGATCCATGACCACCCAGTCCGGTTCGGTACTACCGTCAGCGATGATGAGGATTTCTGAGGGACCTGCCTCCATATCAATGCCGACGCGGCCAAACACCTGGCGCTTTGCCGTGGCCACATAAATATTGCCAGGGCCCACGATTTTGTCTACTGCGGGCAGCGTTTCGGTACCCAGTGCAAGTGCTGCGATAGCCTGTGCACCCCCCAGTGTAAACACTCTGTCGACCCCTGCTACCGCTGCGGCAGCCAGCACCAGATCGCTGACATCGCCCCCCGGGGCAGGTACAACCATGACAACTTCCGCAACACCCGCCACTTTTGCCGGCAGGGCATTCATCAGCACGGAGGACGGGTAACTGGCCTTACCGCCGGGCACATAAAGCCCGGCACGAGACAATGGGGTAACCCGCTGGCCCAGCACGTTGCCCAATGCATCCTCGTACTGCCAGCTCTGTTGCAGCTGGCGCTCATGAAAATCGCGGATTCTCTGCGCTGCATATTCAAGAGCCTCTCGCTGGACCACGTCGATGCGGCACAGGGCCTCGGTCATTCGCTCCCGGCTAACCTCCAGAGCCGCGACGGACTCGGCCTGTAAATTATCAAAGCGTGCTGTGTACTCCAGCACCGCGGCATCACCCCGACGGGCAACATCGGCAATAATGGCGGCAACCGTTGCATCAACGCTAGCGCCATCCACCTCTTCCCGTGAGGTCAGCTGCGTAAGCGCGGCATCAAAGTCCGCATCGGACGTATCGAGTTGTCGCATGTCAGTCCCCTTGCACCACCGCCGAGAGGGCATCCACCACGGCGCTGATTTGCTCATGCCGGGAGCGCAAAGAGGCCTTATTAACTACCAGACGTGAACTGATACGCGCGATTTCCTCGAGGGGCTCCATGCCATTGGCGCGCAGGGTATTGCCGGTATCGACTATGTCTACGATCACATCCGCCAGATCCATAATCGGGGCGAGCTCCATCGCGCCGTAAAGCTTGATGAGGTCTACCTGCATGCCCTGGCGAGAAAAATACTCGCGCGCGATGTTTACAAACTTGGTCGCCACGCGGACACGGGAGCCCGCCTGGGTCCAGCCCACTTTGGCCGCCGTCATCAATCGACACTGGGCGATCCCCAGATCGAGTGGCTCGTAAAGGCCCTCGGCGCCCTGCTCCAGCAGGATATCTTTTCCGACCACACCGACCTGAGCCGCACCATGGCGCACATAGGTCGGCACGTCGGTGCCACGCAGTACAACCAGCCGGATATCTTCCCGACTGGTCTGAAACAGCAGCTTGCGACTGGATGACAAATCCTCCAGCGGCTCGATACCTGCCTGCGCGAGCATCGGCAGCGTCTCCTTCAGGATGCGCCCCTTCGTCAATGCGATTGTCAGTTGTTCACTCATACTAAAACCCGTGCGGTTCGGCTGTGGTTCGCGTCAACCCCGTTTCGACCGGGGCTGATCAGACGCCGCCGCTCCTTGTCAGGATTGTTCTCGCCACTGGGCGGGTGTATAGGTTCGGATATTCACGGCGTGGATAGACCCGTCGGCGATCCTGTCTTTTAGCGCAGCGTATACCACTTGCTGTTTCTGCACCGGTCGCAAGCCCTCAAACACGTCACCGATAGCAGCGATATCGTAGTGGCTGCCCTCCCCCTGCACATGAAACTCACAATCCTGTAGCTGACTTTCAAGCAGAGCCCTGACTGTGTCGACGTCCATACATTACTCCCGATGCCGGGCGAGCATGCCACCCGCCTACCAAAAAACGCCGCAGTTTAGGGGAAATACCTGCGGATAGCGACCAGCCGCGACGGTTACTCTTCGGGTTCAGTCTCCGCGTCCACATCCACCACCACCACGACCCAGCTGTCTATCACCTTACTCAGGTCACCCTCATGCTCGCGGGCGGACGCAAGGAACTGATCCCGATAGACCTCGCCCAAGTTAACGCTCTCAATAATGACATTGATCAGCTTCCAGTCACCAGACTTCATCTGGCCCATCTGGTACTGAATTTCATAGGGCGTGGCCCGGTCGGCATAAACGAGCTGGCGCAGCGATACACGCTTACTGTCGGCGGTATCTTCATCGGGCTGCTCCAGTTCGATATCGGAGCCACCAAAGGCCAACAAACCTTTGCTGTAAGTGCGCACAAGAGAGGTCCGCATCGCCTCGGTAAAGCTGTCCAGCTGGTCTCTCAGCTGGCTACGACCGGCCTCATCCAGCGAGCGATAACGCTCCGAGCTGGCATAGGGCCCCATTACCTTGCGGGCAAACCCGCGAAAATCCACCAGTGGATCCAGCAACACCTGAATCTGGGAATAGTAACGCTCCGGATCCTCATCGACGTACGGTTCCGCATCCACGACAACCGCCATAACGTCGCTTGTCGTCGTGTTCACAAGATCATACGCAGTAGAATCCTGCGCGTGAGCGTGCGGCGCAACGATCGAAAACAACCAAATCATGGCCAGCAACCGAAACCTGCCAAAGTGTCGTGACATTCCTGTTCTCCGTTTAGATAAATTTGCTACCATCATGGCACGCGATGGCCTGTATAATTAGGCCTCGAAAATAACTAGACCCCGCAACCATGCTGCCCTATTGCTCAGACACCAAACGCGGCCCCGCAGTTCCCTATTGCCCGGCGGCGCTTATTTTAACAGGAAATTGGCCCGCATGCTGATAGCCACGGCTATGATCCTGGTGGGCTTCATCGTGCTGATATGGAGCGCTGACCTGTTTGTCGCCGGCGCGGCGTCTATCGCCAAAAACATGGGCATGTCGCCCATTATCATTGGCCTTACGATAGTATCCATCGGCACCTCAGCGCCTGAAATCCTAGTCTCTATCACCGCCTCTTTATCCGACGCAGGAGAACTTGCCATTGGCAACGCCATCGGCTCGAATATCGCCAATATAGCACTGGTACTCGGCGTGACGCTGCTGGTCGCTCCTTTCATGGTGCACGAGCGGTGCATGAAAACCGAGTATCCCATTCTTTTGCTGGCGACGTTATTCGTGGGCCTTTTAATCCTTGACTACGGACTATCCCCCGGCAACGGCTGGCTGATGATCTTTCTGTTGGTCATCATCATGGGCTTCCTCCTGCGCAAACAATATAAGGGTGGCAACATGCGGGAAGAGGCCGAGGATGAAACGGAGACAGCCCTCACCCCGAAAAAAGCCTGGTTCAGTTTTCTGCTGGGCCTCGCACTGCTCGTTACCAGCTCCAAGATCCTCGTGTCAGGCGCCGTTCTCGCCGCAGAGGCGCTGGGCGTCTCGGAGCTCGTCATTGGCCTGACCATCGTCGCCATTGGCACCAGCCTGCCTGAACTCGCCGCCACTATCGCAAGCGCCATGCGCGGCCATACAGAAATCGCGCTGGGTAACATCATCGGGTCCAACCTGTTCAACCTGCTGGCCGTCATGGCAATTCCGGGCATCGTGGCAACGCGCACTCTTGATCCGTCGGTCATCGCCCGGGATTACTTCACCATGACCTTACTGACCCTGTTTTTGGGCATCGCGATCTTCATCAGCCGCAGGCGTCAGAAGTCCTCCCCCGGTCATTCATACCTGGGGCGCATACTGGGCGCGCTGTTAGTCTCTTTCTATGCGCTGTATTATTACGCTCTACACGTCACCACCTAGCGTTGGAAGATTTTATGTCGGAGCAGAGCTCCATTAACTACACCGATTCCGCCCGCCGCACGATTCGCCTGGAAGCAGCGGCCGTGTCGCAACTCGAAGAACGGATCGGGCAAGACTTTGATCGCGCCTGCGAGTTACTGCTCGAAACGCGGGGACGAATTATTGTCACTGGCATGGGGAAATCAGGGCATATCGCGCGGAAAATTGCCGCGACACTGGCCAGCACAGGCTCGCCTGCGTTTTTTGTCCACCCCGGTGAGGCCAGTCATGGCGACATGGGCATGATCACGTCAGAGGATGCCGTCATCGCACTTTCCAACAGCGGCTCGGTTCCAGAGGTGATGACCCTGATGCCCCTCATGCAGCGTATGGGTATTCCGCTGATCAGCATGACTGGCAACCCCGCATCACCGCTGGCGCAGGCTTCTGAGGTCCACCTGGATACCGGCGTGGAAACCGAAGCCTGCCCGCTGGACCTTGCGCCTACCTCCAGCACAACCACCGCGCTGGTCATGGGCGATGCGCTTGCCATAGCCCTGCTGGAAGCCCGCGGCTTTACCGCCGATGATTTTGCCTTCTCACATCCTGGCGGGACACTCGGCCGCAAGCTGCTGTTAAAGGTAGAGGATGTGATGAAGTCGGGGGATGACATCCCCGTTGTTTACGAAGATGTGCTCCTGTCAGAAGCTCTGCTGGAAATCAGCACCAAGGGCATGGGCATGACAACGGTTGCGGACGCTAGCGGCAAGCTCATGGGCGTATTCACCGACGGCGACCTGCGCCGCGCTATCGATGCTCGCACCGATATCAACGCGACCGCGATCGGCCAGTTGGTGAGCAGCGGAGCAAAGAGCGTGACAGGAGATATGCTGGCCGCTGCTGCCATGCGTATTATGGAAGAACACGAGATCAGCGCTCTCGTTGTTCTCGACGAAAATGAGGCTGCGACCGGCGTGGTGCACCTGAAGGACCTGCTGCACGCGGGCATTGCCTGACGCGGTAGTAGACAGAATGTCGCCTCCGGTAAGCTGCGCCGCAGCCATCCCGCCATTGATCATAGACGTGGCCGGCGCGCTGACCCATAGACAGGTCCATTGCAGGGAGACGGGAGAAGCGCCCAAAGCCTTTGACATTAAAGATGGCCTGGGGTTAAAACTCTTACACGAGGCAGGGGTCAAACCCTCTATCATCACCGATCGTTGTGACTAGCAGAGTTCAATTCATGAAGGCAG
This sequence comes from Halieaceae bacterium, assembly GCA_024224435.1. GTDB lineage: Bacteria > Pseudomonadota > Gammaproteobacteria > Pseudomonadales > Halieaceae > Marimicrobium. The sequence goes on along the minus strand of JAAENL010000037.1, from coordinate 8,037 downwards.
TGAAAACAAAGATACCGTCGCGATTGCTGCAATACAGGCAACGTCAGCGCATCGCATTCAGGTGTGCTGTGGCGACACTGCTGGCACCACTGTTCCTCATGAGCCCAAGCGCGGGGGCACTGCCAGACGACAGGGAGCAGCCGATACACATCACAGCGGACAAGGCACTGCGCGATGAGGTTGAGGGAGTCACGGTCTACAGCGGCAGTGTCCACCTCGTACAGGGCAGCATGGAGCTCGATGCCGACAAGCTCACGATTTATCATACGACCGACACTGCCGATAAAATCATTGCCGAGGGCCAGCCTGCGAAAATGCGGCAACAGCCAGATATCGATAAGGCTATCGTCAACGCGCATGGGCGCATCATCACGTATTACAAAAGCGAGGATCGCGTAAATCTGCAAACGGAGGCACGCATCGAACAGGAAGGCGCCGTGGTTGAGGGTGATGCAATCGACTACTTTATCACCAAGCAGTTAATCACCGCAGAATCTGACAAGGCTAACGAGAACGAGCGTGTCGTCGTGGTTATCCCCCCCAGCCTGCAATCAGGCACTGAGGATGGCAGTGCGTCTGCGGGCACCGCTGTACCAGATGCAGAATCACCGTTAAATACCGAGGCATCCGCCGCTAATGAGCCCGCAGCGGATAGCGAGCCCAGCGTCGTGGCGAATGCACCCGGCGATAACCAGCGGGACGAGAAAGACAGTGGCCCAACTCAAGGCGAGTAATCTGGCAAAGACCTACCGGGGGCGAGACGTTATCCACGATGTCTCGCTGACGGTCGACAGTGGCCAGATTGTGGGCCTGCTGGGTCCCAATGGTGCGGGAAAAACCACGTGCTTCTACATGATTATCGGCATCATACCGGCCGATAAAGGCACTATCAGCGTGAACGGCGCAGATATCACCGGCCTGAACATGCACCAGCGTGCTCGCCGCGGCATTGGTTATCTGCCGCAGGAAGCATCAATTTTTCGCAAGTTGTCCGTGGGCGACAACATCCTCGCCATTCTGCAGACCCGACGCGACCTCAACCGAAAGCAACGCCTGGAACGTCGGGATGAGTTGTTGGAAGAGTTCAATGTGCAACATCTGCGTGACAGCCTTGGCCAGGCCCTGTCGGGCGGGGAAAGACGGCGTATTGAAATCGCCCGAGCGCTGGCCACCGAGCCTGATTTCATGATGCTCGACGAGCCCTTTGCCGGCGTTGACCCGATTTCCGTCAGCGACATCAAACAAATCATTAACCACCTGCGCGCGCGGGGCATCGGCATCCTCATCACAGACCACAATGTCCGCGATACGCTGGATATTTGCGAGAAAGCCTATATCGCCGGCGAGGGCCGCATCATCGCATCGGGCACCGCCCAGGACGTCCTGAATGATAAGCATGTGCGGCAGATTTACCTCGGTGACCAGTTCCAGATGTAACCGCCCCAGAGGGCCGCAACACCGTCGCGCAATGCTTACAATTGCAGTGCGCCTCACAAATCCGCGCAGTAATTGCGCGGCTTTCCGTTATACCTAGCAAAATTCACGCCACAATTGTTGCAAGCGCTAGCCAGCGGGGGCTACACTTCTATGTAAGGCAACTGCACGGCAGCATCGCCAACAGGAGACATGCGACAAGCGGGCTTTTCATGAAGCAATCACTACAGCTCAAAATCGGCCAGCAGCTGACGATGACACCGCAGCTGCAGCAGGCTATCCGACTACTGCAGCTGTCCACGCTGGACCTACAACACGAAATACAAGAGGCACTGGATAGCAACCCGCTGTTGGATGTCTCAGAGGACGACGGCAGCGCCGCCGACGCACAATCCGACGGCGCGCAGCAGCCTGTCGACAACGACGCCCCGGACGCGTCGCAGCACTCTCTCGAAGTGGATGACACTGACAATGCTGAGAAAGGCGGCCTCGAAGAGACCCCCGAATGGAGTGCGACTGAACAAACCAACGCCGAAACTCTGCCCGAGGACCTGCCGGTGGACGCACAGTGGGACGATCTGCTGCCTTCCGCCTCGGCCTCAGCACCTCCACCAGATGAAAACTTTGACGGTGACATGGCAGGCCGCAACGCACCCAGCGAATCACTCCGCGAAAAACTGCTGTGGCAACTCGGCCTGACTCGCCTCTCCGACACCGACAGACTCATTGCCCTGGCAATTATCGACGATACGGACGCCAACGGGCGATTGCTATCCAGCGTCGAGTCGATTCACGAGTCGCTAACGCAAGACCTTGAGATTGAGGAGGACGAAGTAGTCGCCGTATTGCATCGCCTGCAGCAATTCGAACCCGCCGGCATGTGCGCCAGAGACTTACAGGAATGCCTGCTGATCCAGCTGGACCAGCTACCCACAGATACCGTGTGGCTGAAGCAGGCGAAACTGATTATCAGCCGCTACCTGACCCAGCTGGGCACCAGTGATTTCGCCCAAATTCTGCGGCGCACTCGCCTCAAGGAACATGAATTGAAAGCGGTTATGGCCCTCATCCAGTCACTGAACCCAAACCCGGGGCTCACCGCAGTGCCGGAAGAGGTTGAGTATGTTGTGCCCGATGTCTTTGTCAGCAAAAGCGACGGTCGCTGGGTGGTCGAACTGAATCCCGATATTGCACCAAAATTGCGTATCAACAGCGATTATGCGAGCCTGATCAAGCGTGCAGACAACAGCGCCGACAATACCTTTTTGCGCGATAATCTGCAGGAAGCACGCTGGTTTCTCAAGAGCCTGAGCAGCCGCAACGAGACCCTGATGAAAGTCTCCAGCAAAATTGTTGAGCACCAGCGCAACTTTCTCGAGTACGGCGCCGAAGCTATGAAACCCCTGGTTCTGCACGACATTGCAGAGGCCGTCGATATGCATGAGTCCACGGTATCCCGGGCCACCACCAACAAGTACATGCACACACCACGCGGTATTTTCGAACTGAAATATTTTTTCTCCAGCCATGTACCGACCACTGCTGGCGGCGAGTGCTCTTCTACTGCAATACGGGCACTGATCAAAAAACTGGTGGCGGCGGAGAATCCCAAGCGTCCCCTGAGCGACAACAAGATTACCTTGCTACTCCAGGAACAGGGCATTGAGGTTGCAAGACGCACCATTGCCAAATACCGGGATACACTGTTCATCCCGCCATCCAACGAGCGAAAAAGGTTGGTCTAAACTAAGTACAGGACCCCTCCGGCATCGGGTCCTGCCCATCCATCTGCAAAAGAGAGTTTTTTATGCAACTGAACATCACCGGTCACCACCTAGAAATCTCGTCTTCACTGAAATCTTACGTAGAAAGCAAACTGGAACGACTGCAGCGGCACTTTGATCAGATCACGACGACCCATGTTATTCTCAGCGTCGAAAAGATGGTGCAGAAAGCCGAGGCGACCGTGCATATCGCCGGCGCCGACCTGTTCGCACACGCAGAATCCGAGGATATGTATGCCGCCATAGATGCTCTGGCGGATAAGCTTGATCGCCAGCTCATCAAGCATAAACAAAAGCACCGGGGGCATTGATTCCGCAACCATGTCGACAATAAGCGAGATCCTGACACAAGAGCGCACTGTTTGCTGTATACCTCGTGTTAGCAAAAAGAGGCTGTTTGAAGATATCGCCAGAATCGCTTGCGACGACCAGCGATCAATGTCTTATGACGATGTTCTCGACAGGCTGATTGCCCGAGAGAAGCTTGGCAGCACCGCGGTGGGAGGCGGCATTGCCATTCCCCACAGCCGTGTGACCCGCTGCGCGTCACCCGTCGGCGTTCTCATCAGTCTAGAGGAGCCAATTCCCTTCGATGCCCCCGATGAGATGCCAGTCGACCTGCTGTTTACGTTGCTGGTTCCCGAGGAGGCACACCAACAGCACCTCGACATTCTGGCGGCGATAGCACAATTGTTCAGTGTGCCAACCTTTTGCGAAGAACTGCGCAAAGCCAGCAACAGTCGCGCGCTGTACGAACTCATCTGCCGTCAGGCAGAAACCTCATGAGACTGATTATTATCAGCGGCTGCTCTGGTTCGGGCAAAAGTACTGCGCTCCACCAGCTTGAAGACGAAGGCTTTTACTGTATAGACAATCTGCCTGCTTCACTACTGCCTGCACTGGTGCAGAAAACCAGCGGCGAGGAGTTCGAGCTGTTCAGTGGAACCGCGGTATGCATTGACGCTCGCAACGCCTGGAAAGACCTACGCGATTTCGGCACCATACTGGAATCACTCCCGTCATCGGTGCAGACCCAGGTTTTGTTTCTCAATGCACAAGAGACCACGCTGTTGCAGCGCTTTGGCGAGACCCGTCGCAGGCACCCGCTGAGCACCCAATCCATTCCCCTGGCCGAAGCTATCGATAAAGAGCGCAAGCTGCTCGAACCTATCTCCACTAATGCGTCTCTGATACTCGATAGCAGCCAGATGACAATCTACGAACTGCGCGATGCGATCAAACAACGTTTGCTCGGGACCACTGCGGGAAGCATGTCAATATTGGTGCAATCATTTGGCTTCAAGCGGGGCATTCCGGCCGATGCCGATTTGGTCTTCGACGTCAGGATGCTCCCCAACCCCCATTGGGTGAAGGAACTGCGACTAAAAACCGGGCTCGATGCCGAGGTGCAGGAATTCATGGACACTCAGCCAATGACAGGCGCATTTTACGGTGATCTTCGTCACTACCTGGATCAATGGCTACCGCACTATGCGCAGGGCAATCGCAGTTATATGAATATTTCTCTGGGTTGTACCGGAGGCCAACATCGGTCAGTATACTTGGCCAACAAACTTTACACTTACTTCCGGCAGCAATATCCAGACATCCATGTCAGGCACAGGGAACTACAATAATAGGTCAGCCCGTGATCCAGACCCAGGTAACAATCATCAACAAACTCGGACTGCATGCCCGAGCAGCAGCTAAGCTCGTAGCATGCACTTCATCGTTCTCCAGCCATGTGAAAATTGGCAAGGACGGCGAAATGATCGACGGTAAAAGCATCATGTCGGTCATGATGCTGGCCGCCGGCAAGGGAACCGTGCTCGATATCGAGATAGAGGGCGACGACGAAGAGGTCGCTCGCAGTGCCCTGCAGGCCCTGGTCGATAATTTTTTTGATGAGTCCGAATAAACCCACACAAGCCCACCGGTAGTTTTTACACGCTGTCATTTGCGCACTGTGTCATAGCGTAACTAATCACGTTGTTGCAGACAGCGCTTTTCCGGATAATTCTCCTGCAATCGACAAGTGATCGTTTTGGGGAGGATTATGGCTCAAAATCAGACAACCTCCCGACAGAAACTGGACAAGCTGTCTGATGCACTCAACAGCGGCACGCTGGTCGATGCTCGTCGCATGCTCAATGGCCTTGCCCCTGGCGACGTGGCACATCTTCTCGAATCCTCCTCACCCAAATTCCGTCACATACTCTGGCAAATGGTGGACATCGATCGGGAGGGCGAGATACTTGGTGAACTGGGCGACGATCTGCAAGCCCAGTTTCTTGAGGACATGGATGCCGCCGAGGTGAAAATGCTGACCGTCGGTCTGGAAGACGACGATATCGCCGATATTCTCCAGCAACTGCCAGGCCACGTAACACGCGAAGTACTCTCAGCAATGGACCAGCAGGACCGGTCGAGGCTAGAACGTGTTATGCACTACCCGGACGACGTTGCTGGCGGTCTGATGAATACCGACACCATCACCATCCGGGCCCGGCTCACACTGGATGTTGTACTGCGTTATTTGCGACGCCACGACACGATACCCGAAATGACCGACAACCTGATTGTGGTCAACCGTTCGGACCAATTTATCGGTCTGCTTTCTCTTCGCACACTGTTAGTTTCTGACCCGGCCACATCTGTCAGGGAAATGATGAGTACCGATGTCGAACCGATTCCAGTCGACATGCCTGACACTGAAGTGGCCCGCCTGTTCGAGCGTAATGACTGGGTCTCTGCACCGGTCGTGGATGGGAACGGCAAACTCATGGGGCGTATCACTATTGATGACGTGGTAGATGTCATTCGGGAGGACGCCGACCGCTCACTGATGTCCATGGCGGGGCTGGACGAGGACGCCGACACTTTCGCCCCTCTCGCTCGTGCTGCGCCGCGCCGCACGGTGTGGCTGGGTATTAATCTGCTGACCGCTTTTATCGCCTCCTCGTTCATTAACCTGTTCCAGGACACCATTGAAAAAGTTGTTGCACTGGCCGTACTCATGCCGATCGTCGCCTCCATGGGAGGAATCGCCGGCACCCAGACCCTGACGCTGATGGTGCGCGGTATCGCCATGGGTCAGGTGCAGCGTAGCAACGAGTTCTGGTTGATCAATCGTGAACTGACCATTGGCCTGCTGAATGGATTGTTATGGGCCTCCGTTGTCGCCGTGGCAGCCTCTTTGTGGTTCAACGATTGGCAGCTGGGAGTGATAATCGCTGCCGCACTGATCATCAATCTGTTAACTGCGGCACTGACGGGCGCACTGATACCGCTGCTCATGAGCAGAGCGAATATCGACCCGGCTATCGCCGGGGGGGTAGTCCTCACCACAGTGACTGACGTGGTGGGCTTTGTATCTTTCCTCGGACTCGCAACGCTTTTTTATGCCTGATTTCATACCCGATGACGAGTTGGACACCCCGAGTAAAAGTGCGCGAAAACGGGAGATGCACCGGCTACAGGCGTTGGGTGAGTCCCTCACCGAGCTGAGCGACCAAGCGCTGGATAAACTCTCCATTGAAGACGACGCCCTGCTGTTGGCGATACGGGAGTGTCGCCAGATTCGCAGCAACAGCGCCCGCAAACGCCACCTCCAGTACATCGGCAAACTGATGCGCACCATCGATCCCGAGCCTATTGAAACGGCGCTGCGTGCGATGCATGGCAAGCACGAGGAGCAGGTCAACCGGTTTCATACGCTGGAGCAACTGCGAGACGACATTCTGGAACAGGGCATCACCGGGGTGGAACTCGCCCTGTCACATTTCCCCGAAGCAGATCGGCAGCAACTGCGCCAAATTGTCCTGCAACACCAACGGGAGATCACCAGACAAAAACCACCGGCGGCGAGCCGCAAGTTGTTTCGTTACCTCAAGGCATTGGCTGAGGATCAGAATTAACACGATACGAATCTGCCGGCGGCTCCAGTATTGCCGCAGGCAGCACTCGCGCCGCAGGCTCCAGCCCTACACGCAGTTGCGGATTATTGTCCGGCCCTCCGACGGTCGTGTTGTCGAAGATACGATCGAAGTTGACCTGGGGATCATCCCAGGTGCCGCCGATAGAATACACCGCGCTGGAGAGTCTACTCATCTGTTGATCGAACAACTTACTCACCACATACACACCTGCCGCGACCGGAATGCTCGCCGCCAGCGCGGCGATCCAGGGCAGATTGCTGGCGACCGGCAAGGTGGCGACCAGCTCGCCTGAAAGACTGCGCGTCTGGATCTCGGACAACCCGCTAAACTGGAAACTGGAGCCACCCGTTACCTCCATAAGTGGCACCTCCACAGTGCCACGATGCAGGTATATCTCGCCCTCCACACTGTCAAAAGGTATGCCTGACTCGAACATATGCGAAAGGCTGAGGCGGCTGACAATATCGGCCAGGTTGAGGATACTGACAACACGCAATGCGCCCTGGGCGCCGGACGGAGCGTCGAGGAAACTGCCCGACTGGATGTCGAGCGACATAGAGCCCTCTCCGCTAGCCACAGAAAAATCCCAGGGTGCACCGGGCCAGCGCAGATCCAGCTCGGCGGCACCTGTGTCAGTTTCCACGATCCGCTGATAGCCGAGCTGTTCCAGCGTATCGCCGAGGTCATCGAAACGGAAGTAGCCCGATAACGATGTATAACCGCCGCCGCCCGACTGCCATAGCAATTGCCCCGGTGCCTCCGGGGGTAGACGCGCGCCAGCCACGGTTCCGGTAATGCCCTCTGCTCGCATCAACCCGGCCTCACTGTGCAGGTCCAGAGCCAGGTCACCCAGGCGTACGTCGCCGTAGTGCAGGTTTCCC
>JAAENL010000036.1 GCA_024224435.1 Halieaceae bacterium | reverse complement strand
GTCCTGTGGCTCACAGAGCAGGGTGGCATGCAGAGGTGACTGCTCAAGTGCATTGTCATAGTGAGCAGCGCCTTCGAAAAAGCCGTAGCAGAACGCGGTTGCCGTCTGGTGATTCGCATGCGAAGTATCCACTGTGCATATCTCAATGAGATCCCCCGCAGTGTCAATTGCAAATGCATCTGCCTCCTCCGCGAAGAGGTTGGCGGAGAACAACCCAGTGCTAAAAGACAAAATCATTGCGTAAAATGTGGCGCCGTTACTTTGCTTCATGGTTCATGCTCCAGTGGCATCGGATATGATGCTGATGTGTCGGGTTGATTAGCCGTGATCTTGACGCTGCAAAGCGCTCCCTAGAGTCCATCGGCTTCCTGTCTGAGTTGCTCGTTTTCAGCGCGAAGGCGTGCGTTTTCGGATTCTGTGTTCGAGCGTTTGGAGCGCTGGTCTACAATGTAGCCGCCCGCGGCGCCTACGGCTGCGCCAATAGCAGCGCCCTCGCGACTGCCGCCAAGCAGCGCGCCCCCGAGTGCCCCGATCACTGAGCCACTGCCAACACGTTGCTGGGTGTCATTCATGGTGCAGCCGCCGGTTAGGATGGCAAGCCCCAGGGCTGCGCCGGCCAGATACGTTGAAGGAAAGCCTGCTTTCTTGGACATTGTCGTTACTCCCTGCCTTTAACAAATAATGTTTCCAGTCTAGCACAGAGAGAATGAGCTGGTGTCAAACAAGAAGACGCTACGGGACGCTTGATATTGTTTACAGCTCGCCACTTCGTTCTATAATCAGGTCGGATCTCGCCGCACCGCGTTAGCGAGTAAAAGATAAGATTGACGGCGCGACAGCACAGCTATTAATAGAGATGAGGGCGTGACAGAAACAACTACTGAGCTTCCTGACAACCTGTTGCGGTGGGTGGCCGCTCAGGGACAGGGACACGTATCGCGGCTCGAGCGACATGTGGCCCGCCGTGAGGCGTGGATCGTCGATATCGCCCGTTACGATGGTTCCACGTTGAAGGGCTTCTTGCGGATCGTTCGTAATCCACGTGAGGGCTCAAACGTATCCTTGCGCCGTGAAGCTTCTATTTGCCGTGCATTGCGCCCCCTGAGCATACCCGTGCCGGCACTGCTGGCCTGGAACGAAGAGTATCACGCGGCACTGTTCAGTCGAGAGGCGGGGCGCGCCGATATCCATGCGCTTGACGATCAACAGCAGCAGCGT
>JAAENL010000035.1 GCA_024224435.1 Halieaceae bacterium | reverse complement strand
GACCACCATCTGGCCTCAACCTGGGTGCGCGCCGGAGCCTTTATTTATCGCCACGGCGAGCACTTTTATAATTTTGATGGGTTGCGTGCCTACAAAGAAAAATTTGCACCGGAATGGGAGCCGCGCTACCTGGCGTCGCCCGGCGGACTGGCGCTGCCGCGGGTACTGGCGCAAGCGTCTGCGTTGGTGTCAGGCGGACTTAGACGCTTGATCAGCTAGCGCGCGCTACCCGCCGCGGGTCACACGTTAAAGCGGAAGTGGATAACGTCCCCGTCCTGCACAATATAATCCTTTCCCTCCAGACGCCAACGGCCTGCATCCTTGGCGCCCTGTTCGCCGTTGTTGGCGATGAAGTCCTCATACCCGATCACCTCTGCCCGGATAAACCCCTTCTGGAAATCGGTATGGATGACCCCGGCTGCCTCGGGGGCGGTCGCACCGACTTTCACTGTCCAGGCGCGCACTTCTTTCTCGCCGGCGGTGAAGTAGGTCTGCAGGTTTAATAGCTGATAGCCGGCACGGATGACGCGATCCAGGCCAGATTCCGCTAGCCCCAACTCGTCGAGGAATTCCTGCCGCTCTTCACCCTCCAACTCGGCAATCTCGGATTCCAGCTTGTTGCAAATGGTGACCACTCGGGCATTTTCCTCGGCCGCGATGCGCTTGACCACATCGACGTGAGCATTGCCGTCGAGTCCGTCCTCGTCCACGTTGGCGATGTACATAGTGGGCTTGTTAGTGAGCAGGAATAACTGTGCGGCAAGGGCTTGCTGGTTGTCATCAAGGGTGAGGGCGCGCACCGGTTTTGCCTCGTTCAGGTGTGGCAACAGCGTTTCTTCAAGCAGGGCCTTCATGGCGATTGCATCCTTGTCGCCCCCCTTGGCACTGCGGATCACTTTCTGTAACTGCTTTTCGCAGCTCTCGAGGTCGGCCAGCGCCAGTTCGGTATTGATGACCTCGATGTCTGCCGTGGGGTCAACCTTGTTGGCGACATGCACGACGTTCTCGTCTTCGAAGCAGCGCACCACGTGTGCGATGGCATCGGTCTCACGAATATTGGCGAGAAACTGGTTGCCCAGCCCTTCGCCCTTGGAGGCGCCGGCGACGAGCCCGGCGATATCCACAAACTCCATAGTGGTCGCGATTTCGTTCTGTGGCTGCACAATCGCGGAGATTTTCGACTGCCGTGGATCGGGCACCGGCACGATACCCGCGTTGGGCTCGATCGTGCAGAAAGGAAAGTTTTCCGCACCGATGCCCGCACTGGTCAGAGCGTTAAACAGGGTGGACTTGCCTACATTCGGTAGTCCGACAATGCCGCAATTAAAACCCATGCCGCTCCTTTCTCTATCAGGGGCCGTTCAGGCCGCGTTGAAACTGTGTAGACGAGTCATCGCCTTGGTGGCATCGCCATCCAGCAGCAGGGGCAGGGCGGCGATGGCTTCTTCTATACTTGCGTCGATAAGGGCGCGATCTATTGCCGAAGGCTTGCTCAACACATAGCCGCTTACCTTCGACGCGTGACCCGGATGGCCGATGCCAATGCGCAAGCGATGGAAATTCGCATTGTTGCCCAGTGCCGGCACGATGTCGCGTAGCCCATTGTGGCCGCCATGGCCGCCACCTTTTTTTAAGCGCGCGTTGCCCGCCGGGATATCGAGTTCATCATGGGCGATCAACGTTTCTTCCGGGTCAATTTTGAAGAATCCCGCCATGGTCGCTACCGATTGGCCAGAGCAGTTCATGAAAGTGGTAGGAACAAGCAAACGCAGGTCGTGACCGGCGAAGTTGCCCCTGGCGGTCACGCCATGAAATTTGGATTCTTCCTGCAGTTGTACGCCACAGTCGCGGGCCAGCGCCTCTATAAAATCAGCGCCGGCGTTATGGCGGGTGCCCCGGTATTCGCCACCGGGGTTGCCCAGGCCGACAATGAGCTTGATCGTGGTCATTGTTAGGGCAACGGCTGAGTGGCGGGGCGAGGGAGATTAATCCTCGCTGTTGCCACCCTCTGCATTTCCTGCGTCTTCAGCGTCGCCTTCCGCACCCTCTGCGTCTTCAGCAGGTGAAGCATCGTCAACGTCGTCACTACCTTTGGGTGCAAGCACAGAAGCAATCGCCAGGTCGTGTGACTCGCCCAGTGCCAGGGCTACGGACGTCACGCCCTCAGGCAAGGTGACGTCAGAGAGGTGAACAATCTGCCCTGTCTCCACTTCGATCATATCCACTTCAATGTACTCGGGGATGTTGGCGGGCAGACACTGAACCTCGATGTCGGTCGCCTGGTGCTGCACCAGACCGCCCTGCATCTTGACGCCCACGCAGGCTTCTTCGTTGAGGAAGTGGATAGGCACGTGTACTTTAATCGCCACGTTGTCGTCGACGCGCAGAAAATCGGCGTGCATGACATGGTTTTTGGCTGGATGACGCTGCAGGTCCTTCAGGATCGCTTTCTCTTTATCCGAGCCCACGTTCAATTTCAGTACATGGGAGTAAAACGCCTCATTTTCGAGGGCTTTCTCCAGATCCTTGCGCACCAGCGTCAGTGGGACAGGATTTTTGTCACCACCGTAGACAATTGCCGGTACAAGGTCAGCGGAACGACGCAGGCGGCGGCTCGCACCTTTCCCCAAGTCGTTGCGCACTTCTGCGTTCAGTTCAAATTGGTCAGACATGGTCTGGACTCCTTTGATGTGCCGCTATCACACCTGCGACCGGTGCGGTAACGGATTGGTGTATGCGCTGCCCTTACTGAAACAACGCGCTAATGGATTCCTCATTGGAGACTCTGCGCATGGACTCTGCCAGCAGGTCTGCAATAGTCAGTTGGCGAATCTTGTTCACTGATTTCGCTTCCTCACTCAGGGGAATCGTGTCTGTTACTACCAGCTCATCGAGCTGCGAGTTCCTGATATTGTCCATAGCACTGCCGGATAATACCGGGTGCGTGCAGTAGGCGATGACCTTCGATGCGCCGCGTTCTTTCAGTGCGTCCGCCGCCTTGCACAGGGTGCCGGCCGTATCGACCATGTCGTCGACCAAAATGCAGGTGCGGTCTTTTACTTCACCGATCAGATTCATGACCTGGGCTTCATTTGCTTTCGGGCGTCTCTTGTCGATGATGGCAAGGTCTGCCTCGTTTAGCTGCTTCGCTATTGCGCGTGCCCTTACTACACCGCCAATATCCGGAGATACGACGATCAGATCTTTGTACTGGCTTTCCAGTATGTCCTCGATCAGAACCGGCGAGCCGTAGATGTTGTCCACCGGGCACTGGAAAAAACCCTGTATTTGCTCGGCATGCAGGTCGACGGTCAGTACGCGGTCGACGCCCACGGCCACCATCATGTCAGCCACGACCTTGGAACTAATCGGTACACGCGCGGAGCGCACCCGGCGATCCTGGCGGGCGTAGCCGAAGTAGGGCACCACTGCGGTGATGCGGGTCGCCGAGGCCCGACGCAGCGCGTCAATCATAACGACCAGTTCCATCAGGTTGTCGTTAGTTGGCGCGCAGGTGGATTGCAGAATGAACACGTCCTTGCCGCGGACATTTTCATTCAGCTCAACGGCGGTTTCGCCGTCACTGAAGCGACCGACATCCGCCTTTCCCAGCGCAAGGTACAGGCGACTGGCCACCTTTTGCGCCAATTCCGGGTTGGCGTTACCCGTGAATACCATCATCTTTGAGGACACTGCGCGTTACCTCAGGGGTCTAATGACAAAATGTCGTGTATCACATTACGCTACCAGTGCGAGGCCGATAGCGCGGCGAATGTGGCTGGGGTGGCAGGATTCGAACCTGCGAATGCCGGGATCAAAACCCGGTGCCTTGCCACTTGGCGACACCCCAATTAATCGGTTGGATCAGGCCAGATGCTCCATTACGCGTGACTCGTTCACGCCTTCGGCGACAATACTTTGGCAGCTTTTCGGCAAATCCGCCTGAGCCGCCCTGGCCTCTGGTTCGCTGTCGAAACTGACAAATACACAGGCGCCTGTCCCTGTGAGTCTGGCTTCTCCAAATTTATCTAATAATTTCAGGGCGTTACCAACTTCCGGATAAATCCTACTGACCAGCTGCTGACAGTCGTTCCGGGAGTCCCCCTCAAAAAAGGCCGCCATTTTGATGGGCTTGGTGTTGCGTGTCAATTGCCGGTGGGAAAATATTTGGCCGGTTGAGACATGGCACCCGGGCACCAGGATCAAGTACCAGCGGTGGGGAAGCGTCACCGGAGAGAGGATCTCCCCCACTCCCTCGGCCCACGCAGTCCGTGCGCCGACAAACACCGGCACGTCTGCGCCGAGGCCTGCACCCATTTCTTGCAGGTGTTCGTTGGGTAGGTTGAGCCTCCAGAGATGGTTCAGCGCCAGCAGTGTGGTGGCCGCGTTGGAGCTGCCTCCGCCCAGCCCTGCGCCGGCCGGTATGCGTTTTTGCAGTGAGATGGTGGCTCCCAGGGTGCTCTTGCGCAGCGTGCTCGCGGCCCGGAGGATCAGGTTCTCATGGTCGGGTATACCGAGGTCGTCTCCGCCGAGGGTGACCTCGCCACTCTCGTTGGGCGTAAAAGTGAGAATGTCACCCCAATCCAGCAACTGAAACAGGGTTTGCAGCTCGTGATAGCCGTCTGGGCGTCGCCCCGTAATATGCAGGAACAGGTTGAGCTTGGCCGGGGACAGTAGGGAAAAAGAACGGCTCATCGGTCCGGTGGCAACTGCCACTGCGCGATAAGAATTCGCGCTTCGGTGGAGCCGCGCTTGATGTGCAGGCGTGTAGGCAGCCTGAGGCCGTCGAATTCACGGTAGTGTTGATAGTGGATATCCCAGTCGGCCTGACGCAGGTGCAACAGCAGTCCCTGTTTTGGGTCCAGATCAAGTGACTGTATTGCCAGGTCCGGTGCCGGTGCCCCCTTCAGCCAGTGGCGCAGTGCCGCCAGAGGCAGATCCCAGCCGGTGGCCCGGGCGATAGCATCGGGGCTGGAAATATCGATGCGTTGTAGCTCACCGCCACGGTTGATATCGAGGTGCTTGCCATCACTGTGTATGCGCGTGGCCCCCAAGCCAATCGGGCCGCTCAGTAGGAGATCGGTGTTGTCGCCATGCTGCTGCCACATCAGGCTGGCGGAGTCTGCGCCCTGGGCGCTGCGCAGGGCAACCTTGCCCTCTGCGCGCCACTGGTCAAGGCTGATCAACTGCTGCCGGTGGGTGTTCCAGTCTCCTGCCGGCGCTTCTGCGGGGCGGTCCAGTCCGGCACACCCGGGCAGTGTCAGCGCGAGGAACAACAATGGCAGGAACGTCGACGTCGGCGCTCTACGGTGATTGCTCATCGGGCTCTTCAGAGGGTGATGTGTTGAAGGTGGCATCGATACCGAGACGCTCAAGCGTATTCACAAGAATCGGGTGGCCGGGCTCGCGCCGCAGCGCGTCTTGCCATATGTTTCTCGCCGCTTCTGTGTCCCCCCGCGCCCACAGCACCTCGGCCAGGTGAGCAGCGACCTCCGCATCGTTG
>JAAENL010000034.1 GCA_024224435.1 Halieaceae bacterium | reverse complement strand
CTTATAAATCGGGGTTATTGACCATAATAACTACACTAGCCTCCAAGTAGACTGCGGACGCTGACCTGCCTAGAGAGTATCCCATGGCGTTGACGGGCATCAGCGTGTAGCGCTGGGTGCGTTGACCATAGCCGTTAAAGGCCTTGCTGTTCATGCCGCCGGGAAGGTGCATGGGGGTCCAGTCCAGCTCGTGCTCCTGAAGGATCGACTTGCCGGCGTCCTCCAGCTCGTCGAGATTGAAACTGAAGACGGTAAAGTTGCCGCCGGTCCGTTCCTGATACTCCTTGATCTTGTCAAAGCGCGCCTTCAGGTCGACGGTTTGCCGGGACCAGAAGCAGACCATGTAGTTGTGACCGATCAGATCCGTGGGGAAGCTGATGGTCTTGCCCGACTCGGAGCGATAGGTGCCGGCAAAACGCAGATCACGCGTGGAGATACCGAAGCGCTCCCGGAGAAAGGCGACGACCTCGGGATCCTTGGCAAAGCGGGTACTCAGGTTGACATGCAGTTCCGTGACCAGTTTATCGTCCTGAAGGTCTTTGGCCATAACAGTCAGGTGCATCAGGCAGGTGGCCTCGGCATCGCTCTTCTGGTAGCGCACGGCCATCTCGCGCAGGATCGTGGCTTTTTGCTCTGCCGTGACGGCGCGCGGCGCGAGCCTGGACTGCATCAGCAGAAGATCCGCCTCCAGTCGCAAGGGGGCGAACTCCACGGGGGCTTGGGCCAGGGCGCGGGCGGTCTCGAACACCGCTTCGCGGGCCTCTGCGGTGTTGTTGATGAACAACAATTCCTGCTGGCATTTGAAGATGAGGTTCAGCAGCGTGAACCGGTCGGGAGATTGCGGATATTTTCCGATCAGCGCCTTGCTCTCGCGGACCACCTTCTTGTAAGCCCGTCGTTTGAGCGTGTTGGTGGAGAGCCGGGCGATGGATCGGTGGGTCTCCCTGATAGCCACCAGTTCGCCGACGGGGATCTGGCCCGTGGCAGTTTTTTCAGCTGGTACTTGTTCGACGGGTGTTACTTCAACTGTGGTTGTTTCAGTTGGTGCTTCTTCGCCAGCTTCCTCAGTCGGAGCATCTTCGCCAGCTTCTTCGGTTGGCGCTTCTTCGGTTGGACCAGCCACATCACCAGCGTCACCCACCATGTCGCTCGAGGATACAGGTGTACGTTCTGTATCGCTGTCAGCAGTGTTTTCCTCACTGCAGCCGGTGATCCCAAGAGCAGCAATTGCCATAAGGAGGCTACGGCAGATTACGAGATGTGTGTGTTTCATGTTTTACCTCTGATAAATCGGCAGAAACCGGTGCGGGGTACCCAGCGTCAGGATGGCCATGGCGGTGGACTGCGGGGCGCCGCCCAGGCCGCCGAGCCAGGAACCGTTCTTCTGCTGTCGTTTGAGCATGGCATCGCGGATCCTGGGATACCATTCTGCATAGGCATCGTCGCTGTCCTGAACAATCGCCTGCAGGCCGTAGTAATGAATGTAGTAGTAGAAGGCATTGTCGCCCGTGAATATCTGCTCGGGCCATGTCTTCATGTAGTCCACCCCGGCCTTGAGCATATCCGTATTGCGCTGACCGCAGAGATGCAGGACGTAGGTGGAACCTGCCGAACAGGCATAGGTCGTTCCCTTCGGGTTCTTGGGCGTGTAGGCGAAGCCGCCAGTGTCAGGACTCTGACAGCTCTTCAGGTAGGCGACCCCGCGGTCGATGGTCTCGTCGGGCACGAGGATGCCCGCCTGGCGCGCCGAGGCCAGAGCGACCAGCTGCATGATGGTGATCGAGGTGTCGCCACCCAGGGGTTTGGGCAGATAGGTCCAACTGCCCCGGGGATCCTGGGAGCGCAGGATCACCTTCACGCAGGCCTCCAGGGCATTGCGGATGATTTCGTTGTCATCACGGTTCTTGGTCATCCCCCACATCTCGGAGAGGGCCAGCGTGACCAGCCCATGCTCATACATGCTGGTCCCCAGGTAGCCGTCGGGCGATTCTTTGGCGGCGCGCAGCAGGTACTTCTTTCCGCGGTCGAGGGTATCGGCGTATTTGCCGTATCCGGGGAAGTGGCCTTTCACCATGAAAGCCATCAATGCCAGGGAGGTATTGGCTACCGGGACCTTATACGGCCCGCTCTTGGCGTTGGTCCAGGAACCGTCGGACGTCTGATCTTTGACGAGGAATTCGAAACCG
>JAAENL010000033.1 GCA_024224435.1 Halieaceae bacterium | reverse complement strand
GCCTTAAGGCCCTCGCGCGCGATTTCGACAATTTCTGCCGCTTTCAGAGTTGGGGTAATCATCAGCGCTTGGGCTGAACGGTTCACCCTCTCACAGTGGGCCAGAAGATCAGGCGCGCGACCATCGAAAAAGCGTGCGCCATCAAACACCGAACTCCCAAGCCAGCTGCCATGGTCGGCCGCCCGCATGATCGGGACGTCTTCGTCGTGCCAAGTGCCGTTGAAATAGGTGCGGATTTTGGTGCCCGTAGCCATGCTAGATCCTTCTGGTATTTGGCGCACATGGTATCAGACGCAGGCCAAGTATCCAGAGCCTAACGCGTTGTTCGGAACAGGTGAACTACCTAACGCTGCCTGAAATGACAGATTTCAACGCTTTCGGTGATGCATGATATTTCAAGTATTTCGTCAAACGCTATAGGTCAGGCTTCGGCCTCGCGCAATTGGTAGACACCCTCGGGCAGGTCAAGGGCAGCTGCAAGGTCGCGCAATTGCTCTGGCGACAGAGTAACCTTGACCACGCTGTCTGTGCGCGGGTCGTATTGTTCGACAGTTACGCATTCGGCGAAGCTGTTAACGACCACGTCCTCTTGCAGCGGTACGGCCCCTTCGTCGACAAGGGTGATTACCGTGGCATCGAATTCGTGCTCAATCGTAAACATAACCTCAGGCTAGGCTATCTGCGTGCCTTTGCCTAGGGTCAGGACCCATTGATTGTCTGGTTACTTTCTGATCCACGCTTGTGAAAAGGGAGTTGGGCATTGAGTGATTTGTTTTGGTTGTCAGAAGCGCAGATGGACCGTCTTGGGCCGTTGTTTCCAAAATCCCACGGGCGACCACGGGTTGATGATCGCCGTGTCTTGAGTGGGATAATTTTCATTATTCGCAATGGCTTGCGTTGGCGGGATGCGCCTCAGGACTATGGCCCGCCCAAGACGTTGTACAATCGCTTTGTTCGTTGGTCTGCAAATGGAACATTTGAGCGCATATTCGAAGAACTGGCCCGTCCGCAAGGCGCTGCGGCGGAAATGTTGATGATAGATGCCACCCATCTCAAGGCGCATAGGACAGCCTCAAGCCTCAAAAAGGGGGCGCAGAGCCCCGCCTGATCGGGCGCACCAAGGGCGGGATGAATACCAAACTTCACGCGCTTGGCGATGCTTTGGGGCGTCCGATACGCCTGTATTTGACCGAAGGGCAGCGCAGTGACTTCAAGGGCGCATATGTCTTGCTGCCTGATTTGCCACCGACCAAAATGCTACTTGGGGATCGTGGCTACGATGGCAATAAGGTCAGAAAAATCATTTCAGAGCAGAATGTTACACCCTGCATCCCGCCAAAGAAGAACCGCAAAATCCAAATCGAATACTGCGAAGCCACCTACAAGAAACGCCACAAGGTGGAAAACCTCTTCGCAAAACTCAAAGATTGGCGGCGCATCGCAATGCGGTACGACAGATGCGCCCACACTTTCCGATCCGCAATCTACATCGCCGCAACCGTCATATTCTGGCTATGAGTCCTGACCCTAAGCGTTCTAGCAGCAGGCTGCTATTCGCCATGATGCGGTACACCCACTTTTTGTTAACAGGCGGTAAGCCCAGCGACCGCAGACCACTACCGTTCAGCCGGTTATGCAAGTTGGATCGGGAGGCACGAATGACATCAGCAACCGTCCTGATGGCAAATCGTACCGTTTCAGCGACTGCGCAAGCAAGGCCGGTTTTTTTGAGCGGCTCTTTCCCAACGCTTCCTTGAGGATCTCTACCTCAAGCGTCTTGCGCCCGAATTTACGCTCAATCATCTCG
>JAAENL010000032.1 GCA_024224435.1 Halieaceae bacterium | reverse complement strand
TTGCTGATCTCAACAAGCAGTTTTATGACGGGAAAATGGACGGTTCCGATCTTAACCGAGAAGTGGGCAAACGGGACGTTATGCGCCACATCAAAACGAGGCTAAACAATGGCTGATGAACCAACCGCAGGAACAACAGAAGCTGCACCAGAGGCTGCACCGGTGGAATCAAACTGGCGCGATGGACTCTCGGAAGAGAATTCAAAAGACGCATCGCTTGCCGATTTCAAAGGCGTCGACCAACTAGCGACAGCCTACCGCAGCACAAAGCAGATGATCGGGAAGTCACTGCGCCCGCCTGGGCCGGACGCATCACCGGAGGATCACGCTGCATTTCGGCAGGATTTACTTGATCGCGGGCTTGGGTTGACGCAAATCCCCGATGACGTTGAGGGCCGGATGGAGCTTTATCGGCAGATGGGGCTACCCGAAGATGCCACCGGCTATGACCCGATCGAGGGGCTTGAAGAAGGGAGGTTTAAGCGAATATCAGAGCTTGCGCATCAAAACGGTGTATCTCGAGAGCAATTTAGCGCGGTGCTTGGCCCGCTGGTTGCGTCAGACATTGAGATATTGAACACACAAAACGGTGAACGCTCTGCAGGTATCGACGCTCTAAAGAAGGATTGGGGCGACGCGTATACCGACAAGGCTGCCCGGGTTCGGCAGTTTGCCGCCATTACGGATGCACCGGCCAAACTCCTTGCGCATCTCGATTCGGCTACGCCTGACGCCGACACGCTTAAATGGCTCGATGGGGTTGCAGGGGAGATCGGCTCCGAGGGACAGCAGCTTGCCAATGATATCGGTTCGGTAATAGGTGAGACCCGTGACGAGCTCATTGCGCAAAAGGGCGAGATAACCAAGCGCCTGGTAAACCCTGACACCAATCTCACGGATGCCGAGGTCAAGCGGCTCAACGCTAAAAGGCTCGATATAAATCGACGGTTGCAGTGATATCTGCGAAGTGCTATAAGGGTGGTCTAGCAGACTAGGCAATCGCCCCTGCACCCTGTAGCACAGGGCCGGCCATAAGGCCGATTACTCTGAAATGTCTTTTATAACTTTCGTTTTGGAGAAATCAAAATGGCTATCACAGTTGACCAAGCACATATCGACACTTTCGAAGATACCGTGCGACAATTGGCGCAGCAAAGCACATCGCGTGCCGAGCAAGCAGTCACAATCAAAAACAAGCAATCTTCCAGTCACGCATGGGACCGCCTGGCCGCATCAGAAGCACGACAGAAAACCTCTGCCCGCATGGTGTCGCCTGCTGGTGGTAACGGCTCTGGTGCTGTTGGTTCGACCGATGGACTCGAGTGGACGCGCCGAACTACTGTCATCAAGACGTATGACACCGGTGAGGTAGTTGAAAAGGAAGATATCGTGCAGATGCTGATCGACCCGAAAAGCGCATCGACCGAAAATCTCGTGATGAACCTCAAGCGCAAGAAAGATGACGTCATCTTTACTGCGGGCCTCGCCGATGCAGCTGACGGTGCCGGTGGTGTTGTGTCATTCCCTGCAGGGCAAATCGTTGGTGATTATACGGGCGAAATCTCGCTTGATTTTGTCACTGAGGTTGACGAGAAATTCTGCACGAATGATATCGACTTGGATGAACCGAAATTCTGGTTTATCGGGCCGAAGCAACGCCGGAAGCTATTGCAGCTGATCGAGGTTACGAGCTCTGACTTTCAGGGCAGCAAAGCCGCACTTGCAACAGGCTACTTGCCGTCGTTTATCGGATTCAACTGGGTTGTTACTAACCGTTTGAATGTCCCAGACGCCGACCAACTCGATAACCTGGTTATGACCAAGAAAGCACTTGGTCTGCACGTTGCCAGTGATATCGAGGTCAGTGTAGGCGAACGGACCGATATGTCATTTGC
>JAAENL010000031.1 GCA_024224435.1 Halieaceae bacterium | reverse complement strand
TTTTCTCACGGTGATTAATACCGGCTTCAGGTTCACCAACGGGACCGCTCTTTTAATATTGACAGGCGCGATTATGTTCCTTATTGGTCTGTTGTCGGAGCAGCTGACCAATCTGCAATTCAAGGATACGACCGGCCGCGCGGGGGACCGGCGTGTCGGGTAGCGAGTTGTTTCACACCAGAACTGACAAAGAGGTCAGTTTTTCAGCGTGTAGCGGCAGGTGTGTTCCCGTGTATTGGCAGTGCTGTCGCTCAGATCACCCTGACGCCAGGAAAATAAATGAGGCATCGATAAAGTGCGCGCCACTTTGTGGAGCAGGCGTAGGAATCAGTCGGTGAGAGAGGCACACTGTTAACGAAAAAACATACCTGCGGTTCCAGGGAGATAACGCGATGGTAGAAACGATAAGAGCGCAGCGGGGTTTTAACATGGTTGAGTTGATGTTCGTGCTTGCCATTGTGGGCATATTGGTGGCGATCGCTCTGCCGGTCTATCAGTCCTATGCGGTGCGTTCCAAGATAACTGAACCTCTGGCGCAGCTGAGTAAAGCCAAGACTATGCTGGCTGGCTACGTAGCAGCCAGACGCCGCTACCCCCGTCAGGCAGAACTATCCGCCCTGGACTTGCGAGTAAAAAACAGTGACATAATGCATTCGCTGGATTGGGCGCCCAACCCGCTGGTCGACGGGGAGAGTGCGTACATCGTGGCAAAGGTCTATGCCAGCGTGGTAGAGGGTGGACTGCCCGATCCCAACAATCTACTTGCCTTCCAGTTATCGGGTTCTACCCACGACGGCAACATGATGCGCTGGACTTGTTTGCCGGGGTCGGGTCCCGGACGAAACGACCCGCTGCCGACAGAGTACCTCCCACCTGATTGTAGGGGTTAGTGGCGGTTGGCCCAAGGGCAACGATGTCTTGCACGCTGCCACAACATGTCCTTCAGTGGCCCTCGTTCTGCTCGGCCTTCGCCTGCGCCCGGCGCGCGTGCAGGACCGGCTCGGTGTAGCCACTGGGTTGCTTTTCGCCAAGAAATACCAGGTCGCAGGCTGCCTGAAAAGCCACATTGCCATCGAAGTCCGGTGCCATGGGACGGTACAACGGGTCATTGGCATTCTGCTGATCCACGACAGCCGCCATGCGCTTGAGTGTCTCCATGACCTGTTCCTTGCTACACACGCCGTGGCGCAGCCAGTTGGCAATATGCTGACTTGAAATGCGCAGGGTGGCTCTGTCCTCCATGAGGCCAACGTGATTGATGTCAGGCACTTTGGAGCAGCCAATGCCCTGATCGATCCAGCGTACCACGTAGCCAAGAATGCCCTGTGCGTTGTTGTCCAGCTCTCGCTGGATTGTTGGCTCGTCCAAAGGCTTGGCGCCCTTGAGGGGAATGCGCAGGATATCATCCAGTGCCGCGGCGGGACGCTGGCTGATCGTTGCCTGTTGCTCCGACACATTCACCTGGTGGTAGTGAATAGCGTGCAGTGTCGCCGCGGTAGGTGAGGGGACCCAGGCGGTGGTGGCCCCGGATTGCGGGTGCGCGATCTTGTTTTTCATCATGTCTGACATAAGATCGGGCATAGCCCACATGCCCTTGCCGATCTGGGCTTTACCGGGCAGCCCGCAGCGCAGACCAGTCTCCACGTTCCAGTCTTCGTAGGCCTTGATCCAGTCCTCTTCTTTCATGGCGCCCTTGGGTGTCATCGCGCCCGCACGCATGCTGGTGTGTATCTCATCACCCGTGCGGTCAAGGAAGCCGGTGTTGATAAACACCAGGCGTTCACGTGCCGTATAGATGCATGCCTTGAGGTTGACCGTAGTGCGACGCTCCTCGTCCATGATGCCCATTTTCAGCGTGTTGGGCGCCAGTGTGAGGATTGATTCGATGCCAGCAAACAGGTCACAGGTAAAGGCGACTTCATCAGGGCCGTGCATCTTCGGTTTAACAATATACACACTGCCCGCCCGCGAGTTGCGCTGCACATCGCCGGTTTTTTTCAGGTCGTGCAACGCGATCATGGCAGTGAACAGACCGTCCATGATGCCCTCGGGAATTTCTTCGCCCTGTGCATCGAGAACGGCCGGCGTGGTCATGAGATGCCCCACGTTGCGCACGAATAAGAGGCTCAGTCCGGGCAGCACCAGCCGGCCGCCCTCTGGTGTGGTGAACTCGCGGTCGGCCTGGAGGCGACGGCTGACTGTTTTACCGCCCTTGTCAAAGCGGTCTTCGAGATCGCCGCGCATCAGGCCAAGCCAGTTGCGATAACCCACTGCTTTGTCCTCGGCGTCGACCGCGGCCACGGAGTCCTCGCAATCCTGAATGGTGGTGAGGGCCGCTTCCAGCACCACGTCCTTGACGCCCGCTGCATCGCTGGCGCCAATGGGGTGCGTCGGGTCAATCTGTATTTCAATATGCAGGCCATGATGGCGCAGCAGGATGCTCTCGGGAGCGGCAGCACTGCCGCAGTAACCGCGCAGTTGGTCCGGATCGGACAGGGCACAGATGCTGCCGTCCAACAGCGTGATTTGCAGCGTGCCATCGACGATGCAGTAGGCACTGGCTTCTGAGTGGCTGTTGCCGTCGAGTGGGCAGTGGCTATCAAGGAATTCCCTGGCGTAGGCGATTACCCGGGTGCCGCGCACGGGGTTATAGTCTGCGGTGCGCTCTGCGCCATTGTGGGCGGGAATCACATCGGTCCCATACAGTGCATCGTAGAGGCTACCCCAGCGGGCGTTGGCTGCGTTGAGTGCATACCGAGCATTCATGACGGGCACTACCAGTTGGGGGCCGGCAAGGTGCGCGACCTCGTCGTCAACGCCAGTGGTACTGATGTGGAAGTCGGGAACATCGGGCAGGAGGTAGCCGATTTCAGCCAGAAATGTTCTGTAGGCGGCCCGGTCGTACTCGGGTCCGCCATTGGCCTCGTGCCAGGCATCGATAGTTGCCTGCATCTCATCCCGCTTGGCGAGCAGGGCTCTGTTGCGGGGCCCTAACTCGGTCACGAGGGATTCCAGTCCACTCCAGAATTGCGCAGGACTAATGCCCGTGCCCGGAGCAATCTCCTTTTCCAGCAGTTCGTGGAGGGTTGTCGCGACCTGTAGGCCGCCCTGTTGCACGCGATCAATCATGCCCAAATCTCTTGTTAGTGCGGTCAATATGGTTGAGTTTAGGGGTAGCAGCGGAATTTAGCGAATCAATCAATTTTATCGCGATCATCAGTTTCGTGAATAGTTACTGCCAGACGTCGCCCACTTGCTAAGCGCCATCTGTCTGGCGTGGCAGAGGCCACCACACCAGGCAGGTCAGTGCGTGGCTTGCTGCCCGTCAAGTTCTCTGGCGGTATCGGCGATCAATCGACGCAACCAGCGATTGGCAGGATTATGCTGCAGCAGCGGACTCCAGGCCATCTTCAGTTCCAATGGCGGAATCGCGAGCGGCGGCGGCCGCAGCACGAGGCGGGGATTGTCGAGGTTGAGCTGTGCCGCTCGAGTGGGCAGGGTAACGATCAGATCATTCTGTTCGGCTAGCGTCATTGCCGCCTGGTAATGGCGGGTGAACACGGTGATCTGGCGTTTTTTACCCAGTTTATCAAGCGCCAGATCAACCCAGCCCAGTCGCTGCACATCGCCGGGATCCACACCGACGCCCACGCCCATGCCGGTCTTGCTAACCCATACGTGGTTGGCTTTCAGGTAGTTATCCAGAGTGAAGTCATCGAGTACAGCGTTATCGGGGCCCAGGACACACGTGAAGCTGTCATTCCAAAGGTGGATCTGGTGGAAGGACTGGGGCATGGAGTCGAAGCGGTTGATCACCATGTCTACCTTGCCCCGCTCCACGTCGAGAAAACTCACATCCGACGGCGTCATGATATCCAGGGCCAGTCCCGGCCCTGACTGTCGCAGCTTGCCCAGAACGCTAGGCAGCAGGGTGGATTCCGCGTAGTCGCTGGCCATAATGCGGAAGACCTGTTTTGCCCGTGCGGGATCAAAATCACCCCGCGGCTGCACTGCCTGGTCAATCTTACTCAGCACCTCGCGCACTACGGGTTCCAGTTCCAGTGCCCGATCCGTGGGTGTCATGCCGTCGCTGGTGCGCACCAACAAGGGGTCGTCAAACAACTCGCGCAGGCGACGCAGCCCGTTACTCATGGCGGGCTGGGACAGATTAAGTTGATTTGCCGCCTGCGTGACGTTGCGCTCGCGCAGCAGCGCATCCAGGTACACCAGCAGGTTGAGATCCACTCGATTCACTTTCATGGGGCGCTCCCTATTTTCTTCGTGAATGGAATTTCTTCTAATATTTACAGGATAAATTATACGTGCATCGCCACAATTGCCAAGGGAGGTGCCCGCAGGGGTTCGCGCCAATGATGGGAGCAGTTGGGTTTGGTAAAGGTTTACCAGTAGGAGTATTCGGGCAGCGTGTCCTCGATGTTTGACAGCGAGGGTCGACGCCGCAGGGCCAAACCATGGCCAGTGTCCTCTCCGAATGCAGCGACCGGCCACTCGCGTATTGTTATCGCAGGCTTGTGGACAAGGAGGACCTCTGTGCTGAGAAACACCCCACGGGCTGGGCGCTCAAGCAGTTGGTGTGCAGTTTCTCCGGGATGGACTGCGCCCCGCTGATTATCCACGATCCGGTTAAATACCACGCGCAGCACAGGGTGAAAAACGGTACGCTATTGCAGGTTCGCCCGGTTCCTTGCCCGTTATATCATCTGGTGGGAGTCCGGCTATATTCGGGTGCTCGAAAAACCCTGAATTCCATGCAGAATACGGAGGTAATGTGACTGATTTTTCCACTCCTGACCTATCGGATGCCGCTCCCGATGCGCGTGCCCTGGAGCTGCAACTGCATAACTTCGGGCAGGTCACCCGGTTTAGTGGCGCGGTCGTGACCATCAAGTGCCATGAGGATAATTCGCTGGTTAAAGCGTGCGTTGAGGAGACTGGCGCTGGCCGCGTCATTGTTGTGGATGGCGGCGGTTCCCGTCGCCGCTCACTGCTCGGAGACATGCTCGCGGAGAAAGCCGTGGCCAACGGATGGGCGGGACTGGTGATTCATGGCGTGATCCGCGACGTGGATGAGATCGCCCGCATGCCACTGGGTGTGCAGGCGCTCGGCACCTGTCCGGTGAAGACCGACAAGTTGGGTGCCGGGCAGCGTGACATCCCGTTGCAGCTGGGCGGGGTGACTGTTAAGCCCGGGGATTATATCTATGCGGATAACAATGGCGTCATCGTGAGTGAGCGCGCATTGTTGTAAGCCCCTACATGGGCTAGGCGATAGTCTTCAACCGCATGGACAGGTCCATCGCGGTGACGTCCTTGGTCAGTGCACCGATTGAAATGTAGTCCACACCGGTATCGGCAATCGCTGTTAGCGAGTCTGCGGTCACGTTGCCGGAGACTTCCAGTTCGACACGGCCGTCGGCGAGTTTGACGGCGTCGCTGATGTGCTGCATAGAGAAGTTGTCCAGCATAACGCGGTCGGCCCCGGCGGCAAGCGCGGCCTCAAGTTCTGTCAGCGACTCTACTTCCACTTCCACCATTTTACCGGGGGCAGACCGCCTCGCCGATTGCACCGCAGGATCTATTCCGCCGCAGGCGGCGATATGATTTTCCTTGATCAGGAACGCGTCATACAGACCTATCCGGTGATTATGGCAACCGCCGCAGCGTACTGCGTACTTCTGCGCATCCCGCAGACCGGGCAACGTCTTGCGTGTGTCCAGCAGTTTCACGCCTGTTCCTTGCACCTGCATCGCATAGTGCTGACAAAGCGTTGCGGTTCCCGAAAGTAACTGTAAAAAATTGAGTGCGCTACGCTCGGCTGTGAGCAGGGGAGCCGCCCGGCCCTCCACGGTGAACAGTGCATCACCGGCGCTGATATTCTGACCGTCCTGCTTGGTCCAAGTGATGTCCATCGTCGAATCCAGCGCAGCGAAGACGGCGTTGACCCAGGGCTGGCCGCACAGCACGCCGGTTTCTCGCGTGATGACGAAAGCCTTGGCGCATGTGTTTGGCGCTATCAGGTCAGCGGTCACATCCCCGCTGCCAATGTCCTCTTGCAGTGCACTGCGCACATTGCGTTCAACGGCGCTGCTGTCCGGCGCCGGGATGGCGGGAGATGCATGTTTCATAGGGAGGTGATCGTGAGTTGACGTGGGGCGATTATAACAGTTCGTTACCGGTGCTGTTAATCCCGCTCATGATGAAGTCTGCGGTGAGACCCTCGATCAGGTTAAACTGTGGCAATTGCCAAACAGTGCGGGAGAAAATGCACATGCTGTACACAGTGGATAGGGGTTGGTTGCGCGGTGCGGACAAGCGAGTGTCACCAAACTTTGGACCGCGACCGCCGGGCTGTGCCCCGGAGCTACTGGTCATCCACAATATTTCTCTCCCCCCGGGTCGTTACGGTGGTGATTGCATCGAGCGTTTTTTTACGAATTGCCTGGACTGGGAAGAGCACGCGTACTTCAATGAAATCCGCGGTACACAGGTATCCGCACACCTGCTGATAAAACGGTTGGGCGCGGTGCTACAGTTCGTGAGTTTCGAGGAGCGCGCGTGGCATGCGGGACAGTCCAGCTACAGAGGGCGCGAGAACTGTAACGATTTCAGTATTGGCATCGAGCTTGAGGGCACTGACGATGAACCCTACAACGATGCCCAGTATGCGACCCTGTCTGCAGTAACTGAGGCGCTGCTTGCGCACTATCCGGAATTGTCCACTGAGCGCATTGCAGGGCACAGTGATATCGCTCCGGGCCGCAAAACCGATCCCGGCCCTGCTTTCGACTGGGAGCGATTTTACGGGTCCTTGTAACACCCGCGTCTGCTGCGAAGAAAGCTCCCACGGCGCGGATTGCGGCAAACTTTGCGCTAGCTGCTAAGCTTTCTGAGAGAATCTTCGCGATAATCAGACGGTGGTTCCTATGGCGGACTCGACGCGGGCGCGACCTGATCCAGAGATGACGCTTCCGTCAGTGGTTGCGTCCCTCGCCAGGAGCGGTGCTGCCTCTGATGTTTTGCTGACGGTGATTTTTCACCCAGAGATCAGCCTCATCGGCTATAGCGCCAGAGTGCCAGTACAGGCGGGGGGTGCGCCCTGGGTGCTGGGCCGGCGCAGCCCCAACTTTTTTCTTAACGATGGCGGGCTGTCATCCGTGCTCGGTGACAGGCACGTCAGCCGTAGGGCGGTACAATTTATAGCGGAGAATGGGCAACTCACGCTCAAGCGTTGTGAGAATTCCAGCCGCTGCCGGGTAGATGGCGCGGAGTTGTTTGATAGTCTGAAGATCAGTTCCGACCGCCTCAGTCGCGGCGTAGCGATATTGTTGGCCCACAGT
>JAAENL010000030.1 GCA_024224435.1 Halieaceae bacterium | reverse complement strand
TATCGGGGGCGTTACCTGATCGTCGCCGGCGAGCTTCGGCTGGGCTGCATCCTGCTCGGTGGCCCGGCCAGGGCCCTGGCCGGGCGTGATCAATGGATCGGCTGGGATCATCATCAACGCCGCCTAAACCTCTCCCGGGTGGTGAACAACAGCCGCTTTTTGATCTTCCCCTGGGTGCAGGTTCCTCATCTGGCCAGTCATGTATTGGGTCGTCTGGCCCGACGCCTGGCCGATGACTGGGAAAAGCACTGGGGCTTTCGCCCGTTATTGTTGGAGACCTTCGTGGATTCGGCCCATTATCGGGGCAGTTGCTACCGTGCCGCCGGCTGGAGTTGTTTGGGGCACACCCGCGGCAGAGGCTTGGCTCGTCCCGGCAAGTGCTATCGTAGCACTCCCAAACTGATCTTTACCAAATCCCTGCATGCGGATTTTCGCCGCTTGCTTTGTTCACCACCACACCCAAGGAGCTTTCCATGAGTAAACCGAGCCGACGTCCGGGACGCGAAGAGATCAAGGCGCTGCGGAGAAAAAAAACGCCAACAAAAGGCCTTGCGCGAACAGCAGTGCCGTGATGGACTGATCCCTCACGATAAACCGTCAACCCCGAGCGCTTGCAGCCCGTTCGATACCGTTGAACAAGAGTGCGCCGGACGCCTCAAAGCACTCACCGGGCAAGCTCGAGTATTTCGTCAACAGTTGCCCGTGTTGCTGAGAAGATTGAGCAAGATCCCGGATCCGCGCCAGCCTAAAAAAACCAAGCATAAGCTTACGGTGCTGATGATCTACGGGATTCTGGTCTTCGTCCTTCAGTATTCCTCCCGCCGTCAGGCCAACGCCGATATCACCCATCCGATGATCGGGCAAAACCTGCGCCTCCTGTTTCCTGAGCTGGAAAGCATACCCCATGCCGATACCCTTTTTCGCCTGTTGAGCCGAATCGATGTGAGCCAGATCGAGCAGGCCCAGATCGAGCTGGTCAATCAGCTCATCCGGAAGAAAAAATTCAGGCCTATGCGGGTGAATAACTGTTATCCCGTGGCCATTGACGGGACCCAGAAACTCGGCGGTCTCGAATTGTGGAGTGAAGCACAGCTGCAATATCGCATCCCCTCCTCATCTGACACAGAAACCCCCGAGGAGCCATCGGTCTCCTACCGATACTCCGTCTCCGTACTGGAGGCGAATCTGAGCTTTCGCAACGGCATGGTGATCCCGTTGATGACGCAGTTTCTCGATTACCGGGAAGGCGACTCGGAGCGGGAAAAACAGGATTGCGAGACCCGCGCCTTTCACCGCCTGGCCGAGCGCATCAAGAAGGCCTTCCCACGCCTGCCACTCATGTTGCTGCTCGATGGCCTCTATGCCCAAGGCCCGGTGATCCAGCGCTGCCACGATTACCACTGGCAGTTCATGATCGTACTCAGAGATGACTCCTTGCCCACCGTGTGGGAGGAGTACCATGGCCTGCTTGATCTCCAACCTGACAATGAGCATCGACAACATTGGGGTAACCGCCGCCAACACTTTCGTTGGGTCAATCACATCCGCTATGAATACGGCTCTAACGCCTGCCAATACATCGACCTCCATGTCGTCGTCTGCAACGAGCAGTGGGAAGAGGTCAATGAGCATAACGAGATGGTGACCAAGACGGCCAAACATGCCTGGCTCTCCAGCCGAGCGCTCAATGCCGCCAATGTCCACCCGCGCTGCAACCTTGCGGCGCGCTATCGCTGGGGCATCGAGACCCATTTCCTGGT
>JAAENL010000029.1 GCA_024224435.1 Halieaceae bacterium | reverse complement strand
TAGTCACATCTCTTGGTTGAGCGCCGCCGCGCCACACGCATCGCATATCCAAGGCCGCTGGGGAATCAGGGCACACTGGCAACCACTCCTGATAACGTCTGCGCCACTCTTAAGTAGGGTACGATCATGACGCGCCGCGTGCCTCAACCA
Organism: Halieaceae bacterium; assembly: GCA_024224435.1. Classification (GTDB taxonomy): domain Bacteria; phylum Pseudomonadota; class Gammaproteobacteria; order Pseudomonadales; family Halieaceae; genus Marimicrobium. The sequence continues at coordinate 28,594 of JAAENL010000029.1, read as the reverse complement.
CACGCGGAATCGCGCGTGAACACCTGGTTGAATTGCTCCGGCTTACAAACGGGGACTTAGCCCAACACTGAGTCGGGCACCCAGACGCCATGAAATCCTACGGGGACACGCACCGGTAAGTGGACTTTTGCAATCGGACCGGATGATATGGCGGTCGCATCGAACAGGCAAAAGGCAGTAGCCTCGGTGTTCTTGTCATATACATAGCTGGCGATATAACCACCATCCTCTGAGCTCGAATCCGCCGCAGGAATGAATATGGGCTCCCCCGGCTCCAGCGCGACGCCGGGAAGCCAGTCATCGACCTCGCCTGACTTGAGGTCATATTTGCGGATACCACCCTCCGCCTGCTGTGCTTTTTCCGGGCTGTCGTTTTCTTCATCGACGGCAAGGCTATAGCCATAGCGGTAGTCCCGGGTCCAGTAATCGCGGTTCACCTGCGGAAACTCCATCGGGCGACCATAAATACGATCCACCGAAGCCTTACCGGTTTTCATATTCATAGAGAAACGGGAGAGATGCGCCGGGTGGAAAAAATCGTGCGAGTTCTTTACCCACAGGTGATCATAGCGGGCTGCATCGACAACCACCTCGTCGCCTTGCTCGAAAGAATTCATTACGTGGAAAACGAAGCAACTTGGAATATCAAACCATTTTATATCTGCGTTGGTGCCCGTGCGCGGCATAACACCGAAACGGCAGGGCGCGTTGTCATCCCACTTGAATGGGAGACCACTGCCAGCAATCGCCGAGAACCATGAAAATCGTACCTGCATCTCCATGAACACTACATAGTTTTTCGTGACCGCAAAGTCGTGAACCATGCTTGGCCCGGTCAATTCTATCGGCTCCACCTGCAACATGTTGCCATTTGCATCGGCACGCATGTACGTGAGATACGGCTCCATCACGTTATAACCGAAAAACAGCAGCTCTCCCGTTGTTGGATCAATCCTCGGGTGGGCAGTCATATTGCCCGGCAATTTCCCCTCATAGTTGAACGACCCTTTCGTGGAAAGGTCTTCCGCATTAATCAGGTAGGGATAACCAAATTCACCAAGGGACATCAGCTCGCCACCATGGTAAATAAGAGACACCGCGCTGGTTGTATTTTCTGGCTTGGGTGAGCCCATACCACCGGCTTCTTGTCTATACACCGGCGTATCTACGTATCGATTGCGATACCACTTCGCCTCGCCAGCCTCGAGCCGGACACCATGCATCATGCCGTCTCCCCCGAAAAAATGCTCCGCCACTCCAGAGGACGCATTGGTTCCGTTACGGACATAGAGACCTGAGAGTTCCGGTGGAATGGAACCCTCGACCTTAAGACTGGTCTCGGTGACCTCCTCGGTTACGGGCCTGAAGTTGCCCTCCTGCCAGAATTTCACGACCGGCGCATCTTCAGAGCAGCCGGACAGTGCACTTGAAGCCGCAGCGCCCATCGCTGCCATACCCGTATATCCGAGAAAATCTCTGCGTTTCATGGCTTTTCTCTCCAGCGTGACATCTAGTTTTTATTTGAACCGTAAAGTCTAACCCATCAGAGCACACTGTGTAGGACTAAATTCGTTCGCGAGGAGCCCGCCGCGGAAGCCTGGGCGCATCCAGCCGCCGACGCTATACGACGGGTTCAGATAAGTACCAATCATTTAAACCCATGCGGCCTTTCCTCTATATCACCCCCTTGCCACAGCAACGCACTGATATCACACTGTCTCCCGATTGAATTTCCGTGGCACTTCGACCCACGCATCAAACGCCCGCAAAGCAATGGAGAAATCTCACATGTCATTGATGGATAAGTTTCGACTGGATGGCAAAACCGCCATCGTTACCGGTGCAGGCAAGGGCATCGGTGCAGGCATCGCGCTCGCTTTTGCCGAGGCGGGTGCAGACCTCATCATCGGCGCCCGCACAGAGGAGGATTTGAAGCGGGTGGCCGCAGACATCGAGGCCTTGGGCAGGCGCGCACTGGTTGTCCCCACTGATGTGCTCGATTATGCGCAGCTGCAAAATCTCGCGGATCGCGCCATGGCAGAGTTTGGCCGCATCGACATCCTGGTCAACAACGCGGGGGGCTTTCCGCCCAAGCCTGTTCTGGAAACCAGCGCCAGGGAATTCGAGGGCGCGTTCCGCTTTAACGTCAGTACCGCGTTCGAAATGTCGCGTATCTGCGCACCACTGATGAAGGACTCTGGCAGTGACGGCAATATTCTCAATATTTCTTCTGTCGCCGGCCACAAGCCTACGCCTTGCTTCGCCGCGTACGGTACCGCGAAGGGCGCATTGTCCCTACTCACACAGGAACTGGCGCAAGAGTTCGCTCCCCATCTGCGGGTCAACGCTATTGCGGTAGGTTCAACAAAAACCGATGCCCTGAACACCGTTTTATCACCGGAAATTGAACAAACCATGGTGGAGCTGACGCCCATGGCGCGATTGGGCGAGGTGGAGGATATCGCCCTGGGAGCACTTTACCTGTGCACACCCGCTGCCAGCTATGTCACCGGAGAAATATTAGCGGTCAATGGCGGGCTCGAGCGCCTTAACATGCAGATGCCCCGAGCCTGGGGCGGCATGGGCTAACGAGCAGACTGACCGCAATCTGGCCATATAAGACTGATTATTTGCCAGGGCAAGAGAGTAGTGTGAATGGCTTAGCGCAGAGGAGATATGCCATGGTCAGACAATCGAACACTCCAGCTGATGTACCTGTTGAGCCACGCAACCGCGAACACAGTCTCGGGCCGGCTCTGGCGGGCGACTGGTTCGATAACCACCCCTTCAAGACCGCGTGGTTTAACGCCATGTCGATCACCTTTCCACTGGGAGAAAAGTTTTTTATCGACAGTGTCAGGCATTTTGCGAGCCAGATCGACGACCCAAAACTGGCGGATGACATTCGCGGTTTTTGCGGCCAGGAGGGGTTCCATCGGAGAGAGCACCAGCACTATAACGAAACTCTTTGCCAACAACGCGGCTATGATCTTGCTCTGATGGAAGGGCGGCTCGAAGCCAATATCAAGCGAAGCAAGAAGTTTTTTTCGCCGATGCAGCAGCTTGCCATCACCGCATCGCTTGAGCACATTACCGCTATCCTTGCGGAATCGGCTCTCGATGAGAGTAACCCCATGCGCGATGAAGCCGACCCGCTGATGCTGGCCCTGTGGCAATGGCATGCAGCGGAGGAAATGGAACACAAATCAGTGGCTTTCGATGTCTACCGCGCCATGGGTGGCACCGAGAAAATGCGCAAGCGCGCCATGCGTCAATCAACGCTGTTCCTGATGATAGACGTCATGGCCGGTCTGGTACACATGCTGCGCCGGGATGGACAACTATGGAATCTGCGCCTCTGGGGGCAGGGCTGGAAATTCCTGTTCGGACGGAACACGGGGATATTGCGCAGCGTATGGCCCGCGTACAAGGAATACTATAAAGACGGATTCCATCCCTGGGACAGAGACACCAGACCCTTATTGGCATCATGGAAAGAGAACGATCAGCAGCTTTTGACGGCCTGAGATCGGCTTGGCCGCACTACTCAAACTTGCTGATGATGTCGTCTGAGTAGCGCTTTACTGCATCGATTTTTTGATCGAGGTCATCTGTCTCACCGTGGTAAAAAGGCCACGGCATTGTCAGGATATGAGTAACACCAGCGTCTTCGAGGCGGCGATATCCGTCAACATCCCACGCATCTGACGGCGTCGCCATTACTTCGTAGGGATCATTCTCCCGGCCGTATTCACGTCGCCACTGATTGATTGAGTCAATCGATTCAATAATCTCGTCGGAGGGTTGAAGATCAGTGACCCATCCATCACCCAGACGGGCTGCCCGGCGCATGGCCGGTTCTGAGATGCCACCAATCCAGATAGGGATATACTCCTCAGGTGCTGGATTCATTTCCAGCGCGTCGAACTGATAGTACTTACCCTGATACTCAACCAACTCGCCTGTCCAAAGAAGCCGAAGAATCTCAAGAATTTCGTCCGTGCGCTTACCGCGTGTTCGAAAATCTGCATCCATCAGCGCAAATTCATCCGCCGACCAGCCCACACCGATAGCCGGGGTAATCCGGTTATTGGAAACAATGGCCGCAGTGCTGATTGCCTTCGCCACCAGGAATGGGTTACGCATGGGCAGAACAAATATATTGTTGGTAAACCGCAAACGCTCCGTAATAGTGGCTAACGCGCCAATCATCACCCAGGGATCAGGCCAGTCGGTAAAGGGCGGCCAGCGGCGACTGCCATCTTCTGTATAGGGGTATGGTGTTGAAATCTCTTGCGGATTTGCCACATGATCGGAGAATGACATGGCGTGCCAGCCATGGGTATCCGCAACTGGCGCCAACTTGGTGAGATGGGCCACGCTGCTGAAAGAGGTGGACATAACAAACTTCATGGAAAGGTATGCTCCCGCGCGAGAGGTGCGCGATTTTACTTGATTATGTTAATGAGGTCGCTGGGCTCCACATAGATCCGAGAGAGACATTCACCTTTCTCTTCGTTGAACTGGTCTATCTCTCCCATCTTGCAACGACTCGCATCGAAAACCACCACCCGTGAAATATCCCTGCAGCCCAAACCGGTAAACTGGACGGACTTCCACTTGGAATCGGTTGGCTTGACCGCAGAATAAGACAGCGACCGTTCGGTGTAGACAATGTCATCCATGTTATGCACCGCAAGCCGCGGCACTAGAGAACTAATTCTGTAGCCCAGATTATTGGTTAGCTGAAACTGCACCCTGCATGCATCGTCCATTTCATACACCTCGGTGACTCTCAGTACGGCACTATTGCCGGGGTCGCTTGAACCCACCTCAAAGTAATCCCAGGTACCGTCAGTGTTCAGCATAACCCTGCGACCGTCTGAGGTGTAAGCCTGAGTAGCCTCCTGCGCAAGTGCCTGAAGACTCAGCGAGCACAAAAAAATCGCCATAGCCAACTGCTTCATTACTCCGCTCACCTCGCGTACCTCTGTCACTGAGATCGCCCACCTCATAATTTCTTGCTGGAAGGGTATCGTCCCTGCATAGTGTAAGCAATAGTTCTTCCCGGGAACGCCGCCGTTGTCATGTTATACGATAAAAATCCGCCAGTATCAGTGCCTCTTTCAATGGAAAGCCGGCGCGCTGAACTAACATGAGTGTGGATTATCGCACTCGTGCCGATAGCGATATTCGCTCTATCGGGCTTGAAGAGTTCTTTTGCCGTCTTTTCCCTGACCTGCTGTCGCAATATTCAGCCTGTATCGAACCCTGGTTATCGCACAACAACCCCGGCGAACTGACCATCGACTGCGAGGGCACGCTGTGGTCACTGGCAGTCTGCAAAACAGGGATTGAGTCCTGCCGGGGTGGCCGTGAGACAGGTCTGAAAGTGAAGCTCACTGCCGAGGAATTCTCTGGACTGGTGAACGATCTTTACACCCCAATGACCTTCTTCGTCAGTGGTGACCTGAATATCCAACGGGGCGACATGTCCAATTTTCTGGACTGGTGGATGATTATTCGCGCTCTGGTCGACGGCAGGCCGATCCACGTTGCTGGCGAATTGGAATTCCGGGATGCCTCGGGGGAAACGCTGAACTTGCAGCAATCGTTTACGCCGGCCGACGATACACAAGACATGCGTCACTTCCTGGAAGCCGCGGGCTTCCTCCATCTGACCGGCGTATTCAGCGAAAACGAGATGGCGCAGATATCCATGGATATCGACCGATACCACGATCGTTATACGGAGGGTGATCAATGCAGCTGGTGGGCCACCACGGCAGACGGCGCTCGCCGACTGGTGCGCCTGCAGAGCTTTGATAAACACTCCTCTGCCACACGGGCGTTGCTGCAAGACCCAAGGTTTCTTCAGATCGGTGAAATCAGTGGTGCCGATCACACCCACTGCGGGCTGGAGGGAAACGCCGTCGAGGCACTGATCAAACCGATAGACGTTGTCGAGGGCATTTCCGATCTGCCCTGGCACAAGGACTGTAGCCTTGGTCGGCACAGTTACGAGTGCTGCAGCCTGACTGTAGGCATCTCTGTTACCGGGGCAGGACCCGACTCGGGCCAGTTGCGCGTCATCGCCGGCTCTCACCGGGCGCTGATGTGGCCCGCACTCATCACCAGACCAGAAACCTTGGGGCTACCCATTATCGACCTGCCGACCGCGACAGGGGACATCACTGTACACCTGAGCTGCACGCACCACATGTCACAGGCGCCCACCGCCAGGGAGCGCCGAGTGCTGTACACCGGCTTCAGGCTCCCTTCGGTCTCGGTTGATTCCAGCAGTACCGGCAGAGCCCGCATCAACCGGGTGCGGGAAGCCGCGCACAAAAACGTCTCCCAGTAAGCAGACGCCGTTGCGGCATCAGCGCTGCTGCCTCTCGCACATAGCGAGTCAGATTTGGGTCAATGCTTGATCTGGATCAGTATTCTGATAATTAAAACAGTCAGGTCTGTTTTTTATAGTGTAGTCCATTATTCTAACCCCTGCGCTACGAAAGCCCGTTGGAGACGTTAACGGATCTTTTCAGCCCAGCCATGCACGAGAGGGGGCGCATAACGGCAACCGCCCATTATGCGACACAGTGAGGGATGCACTATGAGCTTAACTAAAAAAGCCCGCGCAGATATGCCTGAGAGCAAATGCCCCGCGGATTTCGATTTCTTTGACGAAGAGGTATTAAATTGCCCCTACGAGTTCTACCAGCAATTGCAGGAACAGGCTCCGGTATACAACCTGCCCGGCACCAACATCTTTATGGTCAGCCGTCATTCAGACGTCAAACAACTGTTAAAAGATACTACGACCTTCTCCAATAATTTCACCCACCTGCTGCAGGGGCCAGAGCCCGCTCCAGAGGTCACCGCAATCTATCAGAAAGCGTGGCAGCCGGTGGATACCATGATTACCGCCGATCCGCCGCGGCATAAAACCTATCGAACGCTCGTCAATAAAGTATTTAACGCCGCGCGCGTCAATGCCATGGAAGATTATATGCGGGAAATCGCGCACGAGTTGATAGACGGGTTTATCGAACGCGGTGAATGTGATTTTATTCGAGAGTTTACTACCCCTCTCCCAGTCTATGTCATCGCTGATCAACTCGGCGTGCCAAGGGACGATCTGCGCGACTTCAAAACCTGGTCAGACGCCTTCGCGCGTCGACTTAGCCAGCTGGCAACACCTGAGGAACAGATTGAGGACGCAGAAAATATCGTCGCCTTCCAATACTATTTCGCAAATATGTGTGAGAAGCGGCGTAAGCATCCTCAGGACGATATGATCACAGACCTTGTCACAACAAAAATTGCCGATCCAGATACAGGCGTCCATCGGTCACTCAGCATGGAGGAACTCCAGAGCCTACTGCAACAACTCATGGTGGCGGGTAATGAAACCACCACTTCGGCGATTACAGGCGGAATGTTGAGTTTGTTACAAAATCCGGGGCAACTTAAAGAGCTGCAAGACAAGCCTGGTAGCATAGCCAATGCCGTAGAAGAGATTCTCCGGATGGAATCTCCCAGTGCGGGCATGTGGCGTGTGGTCAAAAAAGACTGTGAGATACATGGCGTGCACGTTCCCAAGGACTCATTGCTAATGCTTCGTTATCACGCAGCAAACCGGGATCGCGCCCTGTTTCAGCATCCCAACGACCTCGATATTGGGCGCAAAAACGCGGGCGACCACATCGCCTTCGGACAAGGCATACATTTTTGCCCCGGCGCGATGCTGGCACGCAAGGAAATGGTCGTTGCGTTTAGTGCCTTGCTGTCACGACTGGATAATATACAAATTGATGCCAGCCAATCCGATCTTGCCTATTGGCCGAACATTGTGCTCAGGGGTCTCAAGGGGCTGCACATCACCTTTGAAAAACGAGTGCAGGCGTGAATTGACTACCTACGTTTCCTCATAGCCCGATTGTACCCGCTGCATATCGGACAGGGCCCGGTCGGTCACCACTACCGACTGAAACACCGATTGCTCGTGACGGAGCGCCTCGTCCAGGGGCAGGTCACAGCCTGGTGTGAGGATTTTCTTCAGCCCAGACAGCGCGTCGGAAGATTTTTCCGTCAACTGTAGAGCCAATGCCAGCGCTTGGCTCAGAGCCTCACCTTCAGGTGCCAACCGCGTAATCGCACCGAGAGCATACAAACGCTCGGCGCTTACCACAGAACCAGTCAACACCATGTCGAGCGCCGTTGCCCGACCTGCCAGCCGCGCAAGGCGTGAGCAGCCCCCTATGCCCGTGGTCAGGCCCATGTTGACTTCCGGCTGAGCAAAACAGGCTTGTGGTTCCGCTATGCGGATATCACAAGCCCAGGCAATCTCCGCCCCGCCCCCAGAAGCACTGCCCGCAATCGCTGCAATACTGACGACATCCTCGTGCGTCAGCTCTTTTTGCACTGCGAACCATCCAGCACCACTACCGGTTTGTTCACCACCCTGCGCGCCGCTCATGAGGTCGACCAACCAGGCGTGCTCCAGCCAGTGCCCTTCAAGATCTGATGCAAGTATCACCGCCCTTGCTCCCGCTTCACGGCACTCTTTCAAACTCTCGCCGAGAGCGTCCACAGCAGCCCAACAAATACGATTATTGCGGCCAGCATCGCGGAAAGTCAGCACGGCTACCTTTCCATTCCAACTTGTATCGATAGAAAAACTCACGGTTACGGACCTCGCTCAGCCAGGGAAACGATCAAACTGCGGCAGATTTTCAGGGAGATAGTGGAAATCCTGTTTCTCAGTACAATACATGGCGAGATCGGGTGCGCCATAACTCGCGGGGTCGTCCAGTGTACCCACCTTGAGCACGATGATTTCAGCAAGTGCGGGAGGTAAACTTGCCAGCGAGGTGCCACAGTCTGGGCAGAACTGGCGTTTCACAGGTTGCTCCAGGTCCACACGCTCGAACACCTTTGGCTCTCCCTTTGTGTAATGAAATCCGCTTAAGGGCATCCCTAACGCAACATTAGCAGCGCCACCGGAGATGTATTGGCACTCTCGGCAATGACACAACCCACGCAGGACGGGCTCACCCTTGGCCTCGTAACGGATTTTTCCACAGTAGCAGCCACCTGTGAGTTTCATAGGACGCACCTCGTTATTATGGTATCAAGGCATGCATATACGGTGCATGCGCGGCTCCAAGTGTAGCGGCTTTTCACGAGATATCGATAGGCGCGCGAGGAATTAACCACTGCATAAGGAACTATGGCGAAATCTGAAATGAAAAAAAAACCGATTGATCAATCCACCGTCAAAACCTGGCACACCGAAGCAGATGTCATCATAGTGGGCGGTGGTGGCGCCGGTATATGCGCTGCTATCGAAGCTGCAGAACTTGGAGCGGACGTTATTGTGTTGGAGGCCAGCGGCGATGCCGGAGGCTCGACAGCGCTGGCAGGTGGCCTCATATACATGGGGGGCGGCACGCCAGTCCAGAAAGATTGCGGCTTCGAAGATGATATCGAAGAGATGTATAAGTTTCTGCTGCTTGCAGCCGGCCCGGATGCGGACAGGGCGAAAGTACGCCTTTATTGCGAGCGCTCATTGGAGCACTACGACTGGCTGGTACGACAGGGGGTTGAATTCAAGTCTGAATACTATCCGGGCAAACATACCAACACGCCCAACGAGGCGGCACTCATGATCACCGGCAATGAAGAAGCCTGGCCGTATATCGATCACGCCAGGCCGGCGCCACGTGGACACAAGCCCAGAATAAAGGGCGATCATGGTGGGATTCCCTTAATGCATAGCTTGCTGAACAGTGCCCGTTTGAGTGGCGTGAATGTGATATGCAATGCACGAGCTCTCGCGCCAATTGTCAATGAATCGAGCGTTGTGGGCGTAGCGGCAAGGATCGACATGCAGGAAGTGTGTATCCGGGCACGTCGGGGCGTAATCCTCACTGCTGGTGGGTTTATCATGAATGAAGACATGGTGGCCACCTATGCCCCCACGCTATCACGCGGCAACTGGCCCAACGGGAATCCAAATGATACCGGTGAAGGAATTCGCATTGGCATGGCAGCCGGTGGGTCAATTACAAACATGCATGAGGGGTTTATTTGTACGCCGTTCTACCCTCCTCACCAGTTTCTGGAATCTATCATCGTTAACGAATACGGCGCACGTTTCATTAATGAGGACGTGTACCACGGCCGACTCGGCAGTGCCATTCTGGATCGGCCAGACGGTCGCTACTACCTCGTCATAGACAGCCGTCATTTTGACGTACTGGATCGTGCGCCCTTGGGTGGGTATCCGGTAGCGGGCACGGGCGACTCTATCGAAGAGCTGGCGAACGAGCTGCAACTGCCACCGGCAGCACTCGCGCAAACACTCCAAACCTATAACAAACATGCATCTACAGGCGTCGATCCCGAGTACCATAAAAACCCCAAGTACCTTTTGCCATTGATTGCGCCCCCCTACGCCGCTTTCGATCTTACTCCGGGAAACGGCGCAATATTCGCCACAATGACTTTCGGCGGGCTGGATACCAAGCCAACTGGTGAAGTTCTCAATGCAGAGAAAAAAATAATACCCGGCCTGTACGCGGCGGGTCGCAACAGCGCAGGATTGCCGCGCTGTGCGGCGGGCTACGCCAGCGGAATGAGCATCGGCGACGCGACTTTTTTCGGACGTCTGGCGGGACAGAGTGCGGCCTCACGGAATCGCGGCTCATCACCTGTAAAAACCTGAATCAACAGCCCGCCCCTGAATAACGTGGTGCATAAATTGCTGTACACTGAGCGCCTCCGAAGGAACTTTAAACACCAGGCAACCAATGACTGAAGAAATCAATCCCTTCGCTTCCGAAGAAATAACTCCACCCTTTAACGACGAGTGGCAGGCCAAGCGCCGCGTAGCCAAGGCGATCCAGCAGCTTACCGAAGTGCTGGTAACCAGTTCGCCTAGTATCGAGAAGATGCACGGTATCGCAGAGCAACTGGAACATACTGCATCAGAATTCGCAGAGTCTCCTCGAATTTTCGGCCGCTGGGACTGGGCACAAAGCCAGGAACATGGAAATTTCGGACAAATTAGTCATGAACTTAATCCTCTCGCCGGATTGAGCAACCCTCTTGCCCCACCAATCAATAACTGGATCGAGGGCGATGCTGCCTTTGCTACGTGTACATGCGGGTGGGCCTATGAAGGCCCTCCTGGCAGTGTGCATGGTGGTTACGTCACTGCCATCTTCGACCAGTTCTTGGGAATGGCTCAGTTGATCACAAAGCAGCCCGGAATGACCGCCTATCTGCATGTTGATTTTCACGCTCGCACACCATTGAATACTGAGCTCAAGTTGGAGGCGCATGTGGTAAAAACTGAAGGACGAAAAAATATCATCCGCGGAGAAATGTTTGCAGAAGGGGTCAAGACGGCCAGCGCAGAGGGCCTCTTCGTACAACCCAGGGGGGGCATGTACGCGGTGAAGACACAGGAGGCTGCACTGCGCAACAACTAGCGCTTACTCAAGCAGCCCGCCCGCCTCTGGCGCAGGCCGGGCTCGTTGGTTGTAGAGGAGTGCTACCACGCGCTCGATCTCCTTCTCGGACAACTTGGAGTAATCCTGCTTTTGATCCTCCCCTATCGCCATACCTTTTTGCAGGGCGGGGCGCTCACTGAGCTGATGAAACCAACGTTTGAAATATTTGAACTCCTCAATGTCGATGCCTTGCTCTTTCCAACCTGCAACCCACGGATAACATGCCATGTCGGCAATGGTGTAGTTGTCGCCAGCCAGAAAGCGCCGATCGTACAATCGATTGTTCATCACGCCATAAAGTCGGTGAAGCTCATCGTTAAATCGGCGCAGAGCGTAGGACTGATCCCCCTCACGATCTTTGAGGCGCGCAAAGTGCCCTCGCTCTCCTGTCTTGGGGCCCTGGTTAGCCATTTGCCACATCAACCACTGGTAGACCTCCCACTTCTCTCTTGGGCTTTCACCGCCAAACTGGCCATACTTCTCCGCCAGGTACATCATACAGGCGCCCGACTCAAACACGGACAGAGGCTCACCGCCATCTTTGGGGGCATGATCCACTATCGCAGGCATACGGTTGTTGGGACTTATCGCGAGGAACTCCTCTTCGAACTGCGCACCGCGACCTATCTCGCAGGCAACGATGTTGTAATCGATACCGCTTTCTTCTAACTGGATGGTAAGTTTTTTCCCGTTGGGTGTGGGCCAGTAGTGCACATCAATCATATATTCGGTCTCTTCTGTGTCTGCATCGCTGATTATAGACTCACGCTCCCGCGAAATGCACAGGCAACCTACCTGCTCGAAACCGGTACGGACCTGCTCCGCCGTCAAGCTTTCAACACTGACTTTCACCGTAAAGCCAACTCTCGGGCATTAACCTATGACCGAGTACAAAGTAATGAACCCTTCAGAGGGTGTCACCTGCGCGTATTCATCTACTATGTGAATCGAATAAATAAAAAGAGGTAATTATGAGCAGCAAGGAAAATACTGAAAAAGCGGCCCTAGAAACCTACGAGCGGTTTGTCGCAATGCGCGACAAGGTAGATATTGGCGAGTGCGGCTGGGACCAGATGGCGGATTTTTTTACCGAAGATGCGGTGTATATCGATCCAGCATGGGGTCGCCAGGAAACTCGGGAGGGTATTCGCCAATTCTTTGTGGACTCTATGGCGGGTCTCACAGGGCATGGCTGGTCGACGCCCGAACGCTGGACCATGACAGACGGCCACCGGCTGGTGAGCCACTGGGACCAGGTCCTTGGCGAAAAGCCCGATGGCAGCCAATGGATGGTGCCCGGATTATCGATTCTTTATTATGCCGGTGATGGTCTCTTTTGCTACAGCCACGACTACCTCAACATGACATACATCGGCGAAACCATGAAGGCCATGCAATGGCAGCCGCCCGAGGGTTTTAATATGCCTCCACGCAAGCCGGACTGGCGCACCCACTTACCCGAGGCCTGGCAGTCCCTGCCTGATGCCTTTACACAGAAGTAATCACCAAACTACAAAGGACACAAAAGATGGCTCGTACGATAAATGTGATTCAGTGGGCTACCGGAGGGGTGGGCCGCGCAGCAATCGAGGGCATCCTCGCACATCCCGCACTCACGCTAGTAGGCTGCTGGGTGCACAGCGAAGATAAAGCGGGCCGAGATGTGGGTGAAATCTGCGGGCTTTCTCCCATAGGCGTCAAGGCCACTAACGACATCGACACGCTGCTCGCTGCAGATGCTGATTGTGTTCTCTACAGCCCAGTCATGCCAGACTCCGCCCTCGTCGCCCGTATTCTGGCATCGGGCAAAAACGTGGTCACACCTCTGAATTGGTTTTATCCGGGGAAGCGAAAAGTTGAAGATCTCGAAACTGCCTGTCGGCAGGGCAACAGCACGCTACATGGCACTGGCATTCATCCAGGCGGGATTACTGAACGCTTCCCCCTGATGGTGTCGGCCTTGTCTAGCGCAATCACACATGTAAGAGCAGAGGAATTCTCTGATATTCGCACTTACAACGCGCCCGCTGTAGTCAGTGACATTATGCTGTTTGGGAAAACACCCGAAGAGGCCGCAAGCAGCCCTATGGTCAACCTACTCGGCGGGGGCTTCGGACAGTCGATGGACATGGTCGCTGCAGAAATGGGTTTCAAGGTAGACGGAGATATTAAAGCAGGACACGAGGTCGCCGTTGCCACGGCCCCGATCGATTCGCCTATCGGCATTATCGAGCCGGGTCTCGTCGCCGCACAGCGTTTCACCTGGCAACACACGGTTGCATCCAAACCTGTGATAACTGTCAGGGTAAACTGGTTTATGGGTGAGGAAAATCTGGAGCCGGCATGGAACTTTGGCCCCGAGGGGGAGCGCTTTGAAGTGGAGGTAACCGGTGACCCATCTTCACATGTGGTTTTTCATGGATGGCATCCGGAGTCTGTCGCCGCAGGCCTGATTCGCAATCCGGGCATCGTGGCAACGGCCAACCACTGTGTCAGTGCGATTCCCTACGTTTGTGAAGCCGGGCCCGGTATTAAAACCTATCTTGACCTGCCCTTGATCGCAGGACGTGCGAGCCCGGAGCTATCAGTCTGAGCAATAGTTCTGCTGAAAAAGTTCAGTCTTTCGGCGGGGCCTTAAGCATCTGACAACATGCAGTGAACAAGGGGCATGACGGCAATCCAATCCCACTGTCCGGATGTGCCCCTATCGCGGTGCGCTTGATGCCAGTTTGTGTGGCATAGGCAGATCAAGAGGCGACAACAAGCCAGCCTTCGCCGCGACCACTCCAGGGATGGCGTACACCGCCCGAGTCCCCGTAGACCAGGTGCCGATGATATCCTCTTCCATATATACCTCGTGACAAATACGGCTGCCTGGTACACCCCTGACATCCACTTCAATCCAGCCCTGTTTCGGACGCTCTGCAAGAAAGCTCTCGCTGACATACTCATCACCGAGAAGGAAACGAACTTCAATAGTTGCAACCGGTTCGCTTCCATTCGTCGTGCTGGCCTTGATTAACAAACCTGCCATTGTGCCTTTTTTTACCGTTACCTTGTCGACATAGTCCATGGTCGCTGGTTCGAAATCGATATCGAAACTTCTCCCGTCGTGGGGCAAGCCAATCTTTTCTGCTATCAGGTCAGTAATGTCCATGAGGTTGTGAAAAATCGCGTAGGTCGTGTCAGCGGTGCTACGTAGCTCTTCCTCCGATTTACCAAAGCCGAAATGCTGCAGAAAGACCTCGCTGAGTGAAGCCTGCTGCTCGCAGGTCTTGATATAGACAGAGTCCACTTCGCTGCAGCAAGATGAGGCCAAGAGCGCCAACTCATAGCTCAACCCTGGATTCAATCCCGTCCCAAACAGGGACGAATTACCCTTCTTGCAGGCCTCTACGATTTCAGGATAGTGCTTATTTTTCTTTGGATTCCAGCCCGCCATAATACTGATAACATTTTTCCCGCTGGCCAGAATCGGGATAATCTCGTCGTATCGCTCCAGCGGCGGGTTGTAGAGCACCACATCCGCATCCAGCGCAAGCATCTCCTCCCTATCGCTTGTCGTAGTGACGCCCAGTGGTTCGATTCCCGCCAACTCGCCTGCGTCTAATCCGGCTTTCTCCTCGTGGAATACAAAAGCTCCTACGAGCTCCATAGTGGGGGATTGCGCCAGCAACCTTATCTGGTGTCGCGCAATTTCTCCCGTGAACCACTGGATGACTTTGATTTTCTTCATCGAGTTTTTCCTGTCAGAATGGACGCCCGCGTATGCTAGCACGACAGGTGTTATATGATATCAATTCTAAAGAAAATTCTTCTTATCGGACTCCTTGGCTTTCTGCTTCTGGTTGCCGCATTCGACATCTGGGGTTACCTCACCCTCGGCAAAATTACACCACAAGAAAATGCCTACATTGACGACAACGCAAACCGGGTCGTTATGGTGATGGGGGCAACCGGCTCTGTGGGCGATGGTTTATTGAAAGCGGCGATTGAAGCGCCCGAAGTTGATAAGGTTCACGTCGTTACGCGTCGGACTTCCCCAAGAATCGAGCAGGGCGTCGCAGAGGGTAAGGTGACTATGCACATGCACGAAGATTTCACTGACTATGCGCCGCTGTCGGACGTGCTGCAGGAGGTCGACACCGTGCTCTGGGGCCTTGGTGCCACCTCAATAGGGATGGACGACGACACCTATACCTTGATACACGTCGATTTTCCGGTTGCTTTCGTTAGCGAATGGCTTTCGCAGCGCAGCGCAGGACCGATGTCATTTCACTCTGTTACCGGCATGGGCACTGACCCCGAGGGCGATCAGCATTGGGCCAGAGAAAAGGGTCGTGCCGAAATCGAAGTGGCCGAGCTGGCGGAGGGCACTGGCCTGAGAACGTTTGGCTATCACTCCGCATTTGTTCGGCCTACCAGCGAGAAATCGAATGCCGGAATTTATCTGGCGGAGTATTTGTTGCGGCCCGGGCACCTGGTTATTACTGGCAAGCAGTTAGGCGAGGCAATGCTCGAGATCAGTGCTCGCACTGAAGAACTTTCAAACTACACACTGCTCGATAATGCTGACAGTATTGCCTATGCAAACGCGTACGAGGCCAGAATGCGCTCATCCGACTAGCGACCGCGGCGAGCTGCCGCACTATTACTTGCTTCTAATTTGGCACATAATGCGGCGATGGAATAGTAAAACCGACATGGGTTACCAATGGCATGACACGACTTGATCGATGCATTCTGACCATATTCCTGGCGACCCTGTCGCTGTTACCAGCCGGCTGCGGTGGCTGCGGATTCGATTGTAGCGGCAATGACAACAATAATAGCGCTACACGGCTGACACTCGGATTTTCCGATTCCCTTCCGGAGGACCTTGATGCCGTGGAGATTACAGTCGAATCCATTATCTTTCGCCGCAGCGGAAATGAGGACATTGTGGTAGATAGCTTCACCATCAAGCCACTGAGCGACGTCGACTCACCAGAATTTCAGATGAACCTACTGGACTATCAGGGCGATAGCCAGCTGGACGTTATTACTGACTTTGAAATACCCAGCGGGTTCTACAGAGAGGTTTCTATTGTTATCGCAGGTAATGATATTAATGCGTCTTATGTAACGGAGGCAGCAACGGGGCGCCAGGTAGAGCTGAACGTACCCGGAGGCAGTCTGGATCTCAAAGACTTGTCGCTCCCGTCCGGGGAACAGATTGTTGCCGTAGAGTTCTCCCTGGCACAGGCACTCGAGTATCAGTCAGATACTCAGCCTTATCTTCTGAATACTACGGGCATCCGCATGCAGAATCATGCGAGCAGCGCCCGCTTGTGGGGCCAGATTGACCGGAACCTGTTCGACGAGGTCGAGCCGTGCAGTTCAAAGGAGGTTCCCACCAGTGGCAATCGTCTCTATCTCTATCAAGGCAAAGGCCTGGAGCAACGGGCGCTGGCGGACGTCTACAACGCCGCTCGCGCTGACAATGTTCCACCCAACGCTATCGCGCCGTTTGCAGTGGCGAGTATCGTGCAGAGCCGAACAACCAGTGAGTGGGAGTATGCGTTCGGTTATTTGCCGGACGGCGACTATACGATGGCGTTTTCCTGTAATACCAGCACTGATAACTCAATCACTTACGAGGGGCTCGAAATACCTCTCCCTACAAATCAGGTTTACGAGGTCACGCTGAATGAAGGTGCTCGCGTCCAGTGCAACCTGACCAACAATGCGCGCTGCTAGAAAAAATCGCGTGAGCTGAAGGTAAACCCCCTGTTCATCTGTGATGACGCATCCTCACAGCAGTGCAGAACAGAAGCGCGTCGAAAAGTCCCTTCAAACGCAAGAGCAGTGCGATTGTAGTTACCTGGTTTTTGCAGTAGCTTTGTCTGTAGATTTATGGATGGAGCGCTATGCAGACTATCCTGCGACTCGATGTATCTGGGCAGCCCCGGGGCTGGATGACGGTGCCTGAGGCAGTAACCGCCTATGCCAAGGGTGACGTCCTCTACGGTATAGGCAACACCCTGGCACCTGTTATGGGGGGTACACAGCGCAGCAGCGGAAAGCGCTCCAGAATTGATCTCCAGCCCATCGTTGCCATACAGGGCAAGATACCGCCAAATTTTACACCCCCGTTGTGCAATCGCACCCTGTTTCGACGCGACGATCACCGCTGCCTCTACTGTGGACGGCAGCACCAACGCTCCGATCTAACCCGGGATCATGTACTGCCCACGTCGCGCGGGGGCACGGATCGATGGGAAAACGTGGTAGCTGCATGCAGAAGATGTAACTGGCAGAAGGACAACGGCACGCCCGAAGAGGCAAAAATGCCACTGCTCGCTATTCCCTTCCGGCCCAATCCCTGGGAATGGCATTTCCTCGCCAAGGACCGCATTCTTGCAGACCAAATGGAATACCTGTCACTCCAGTTCCGTGCTGAGAGAGACTGGGCCGCATGAAAAACTATACATAGTTCTGCCATTTTTATACCCCACGACGTGCAGGGCGCGCGTTGCACGTCAACCATTAGGAGGTTTAGGTGCCCAACGAACATCTCGACGCTATCAACAGCATGATGCAACAAATGTCGCAGTCTGTCATTGGACAGGACGCCGTAGTGCGCACTCTGACACTGGCGTTACTGTGCAATGGCAATGTGCTACTTGAAGGCTTGCCGGGCACTGCCAAAACACGCTCAATCAAAACCCTGTCACGGGTATTGCAAGCAGGGCTCGGCCGCATACAGTTTACACCTGACCTGTTGCCATCGGATGTTACCGGCAGCGAAATATATCAAGACAATAAGGGCAAATCAGAACTCAGGTTTCAGCCCGGACCCATTTTCAACGAACTTGTTCTGGCGGATGAGATAAACCGCGCACCCGCCAAGGTACAGTCAGCTCTGCTCGAAGCAATGGAAGAGAGGCAAGTTACTGTTGCCGGTAACAGTTATCCACTACCCGAACTGTTCATGGTCCTGGCGACTCAAAACCCCATCGAGCAGGAGGGCACTTACCCACTCCCGGAAGCACAGATGGACCGCTTCATGATGAAGATATCCGTAGACTATCCGAGATCCGATGCTGAACTATCCATCGTAAGGCTGCTACAACAGGAAGAGGGTCAATCGAAAGACACTGTCGCAAGCATACCCCAATCACATGTCCTCGCAGCTCGAGAGGTTATCCAGCGGATGGCCGTATCTCCAGCAATTGAGCAGTACATCGTTGATATTGTTATGGCGACGCGTAACCCTGGCGATTATGGCGATAAACTGTTGCAGTGGATTGATACGGGCTCCAGCCCAAGAGCGAGTATCTCGCTGCACAGAGCTAGTCGAGCAAGCGCATGGCTGCAGGGTAAAGACTACGTGGAGCCATCAGACGTACAGTCGGTTGTTCACTCGATACTGCGGCACCGCCTGATCATGACCTATGACGCACTGGCCGACCATATCAGTCCTGACGATATTATTGATGAACTCCTGCGCCAGGTGGCAGTAGGCTAACGGACGATGGACAAGGCACGCCCTGACGATATTTACACAAGTTTATCGTCACTCGTTCGCCTGCGTTTTGCCGCACGAGGCTTCAGCTATCTTCCACGGCAACCGGTGAGATCTATTCTAAGTGGGCGCAAGCGGTCGCGACTGCGAGGGCGAGGGCTGGATTTTGATGAGCTTCGCCACTATCGCCCGGGCGATGATATACGCACCATGGATTGGCGGGTTACAAACCGCACCGGGAAACCCCACGTGCGCGTGTATACAGAAGAACGCGACAGGCCCGTAATCGCACTGGTAGACCAGCGAATGCCAATGTTTTTTGGCAGCAAGAAAAAAATGAAATCTGTCATTGCAGCGGAGGTCGCCGCACTGACAGCCTGGCGGGTGCTCAGCGCAAGCGACCGCATCGGCGCTATTCTTTTCAATGACGAAACGATAATCGAAACCAAGCCCACAAGAAGCGAAAAACGGCTCATGGGTTGGCTAGGCGACCTCGCGGATATGAACCAGTCTCTGTCTGTCGATACCGGCCCCAAATCCAATCCCGAAGCATTGCCAGAAGCACTGCAACAGCTGGAACATAGCATCGGGCATGACTACCTCGTCGTGCTGATATCAGATTTTTCTGGGTGGAATGACGACGCGCTGAAAACGATCCGCCGCATCAGTCGGCATAACGATGTCATCTGTACGATCGTTTACGATCCGTTGGAGCGTGATATTACCGACGCAGGTGAGCTCGTCGTCAGCAACGGAATGTACCAGTTAGAAATCGATCCCGGTAGCAAGAACCTGGGCGCGAGATTTGAAGCGAACTTTGATACCTCAATGGCAAGCGTACAAGACGCTATGCAACGACACCGCATTCCTGTGCTACTCATGGAAACAGTGACACCCGTTGCCGAGCAGCTGCGAGAAAAGTTGGGTGGCCAGCGGATTCTGCAATGAGCAAACCCCCGCTGCCAGACATATTCGGCAACTATATCCTCGGCGACTTCGTCGAGGTCGTTTCGCCCGTGTCTGTGAGTTGGCTCCCTCAGACTACTGGTTGGGCCTGCCTCGGAGCACTGCTCGGCAGCCTGTTGCTGTATCGAGGCGCTAAGCGCTTGCGCCGGTGGCATCACAATCGCTATCGCCGCGAGGCCATCGACAGACTGGTGCACGCGTCCGGTCAGGATTTTTCAATCGTAACGCTAAATAAGCTGCTGAAGCTGACCGCTCTCAGCGCGTTTCCACGTGAGCAGGTTGCACAGCTGTCAGGCGAAGAGTGGGTGAGCTTCCTGAATCGCCAATGTGATCCTCCACCATTCTCTGCGGCGCTGGGAAAAATCATTGCCGAGGGAGCCTATCGTCAATCGCGGCTTACCCATTCAACGCGAGAGGAGCTTGAGGCAGCTGCCCTGTCGTGGATACGGGATCACAAGAGTCCTCACGATGTATGAACTGGCGCACCCCTGGCTGCTGATACTCCTGTTTCTGCCGGTGTTAATGCGGTTTTTACCCGCTTACAGGGAGACGAGGGACTCTGTCCGAGTGCCTTTTTTTGACACGTTAGTGGAATTGAGCGAAGAGCAACCTGGCGTCGGGGCGAAGGTGTTGCGCCGTGATCTGGCGCAGCGGTTGCTGGTGGGCTTCATGTGGCTCTGCTTGATTGTTGGTGCAGCCAAGCCGGAGTGGGTAGGCGCGCCTGTCGAACAACAAAAATCCGGACGCGACCTGATGATAGCGGTGGACCTATCCGGCTCTATGGAAACGCGGGACTTCGAACTACCGTCTGGAAAGCGGGTAGACCGACTGGACGCCGTTAAGGTGGTACTGAAGGAACTCGCTGCACAGCGACCCTCCGACCGGCTGGGACTCGTTGTTTTTGGCAATGCCGCTTATCTACAAACCCCGTTTACAGATGATCACGCAGTCTGGAAACAACTGTTGATTGAAACCGAGATCGGCATGGCAGGTCAGAGCACTGTGTTCGGCGACGCGATCGGTTTAGCCATTAAACTGTTCAGGGAGAACGACTCGGATAACCGCGTACTGATAATGCTGACCGACGGCAACGACACGGGCAGCACAGTACCGCCGATTGACGCAGCAAAAGTTGCAGCCACTTTTGGCATAAAAATTTACACTATCGCCGTTGGCGACCCCGCCTCTGCCGGTGAGGACAAGCTGGATATGCATACCTTGGAGCGGGTCTCCGAGCTAACCGGCGGCCGCACCTTCGAGGCACTGGATCAGGGCGCATTACAGGAGGCTTACCGCACGATCGGTGAACTGGAGCCTGAGCTGTACGAGACAGTAAGCTTTCGTCCGAGACAAAGTCTGCATTGGCTCCCAGTCAGTATTGCACTCATTCTGTACACGCTTTATCACGCGTTCAGCACCGGTCGGAATTGGCTTCTGCACCGCAAGAAGGAGCATTCTGATGCTCGGTGAACTGGAGACGCTACAATATTTTCATTTCCTGAGACCACAATGGTCACTGCTGCTTGTGCCACTGGCTGTCATTGCATGGGCACAGACGAAACAGAGAGCGTCGCGGGATCGCTTCGGGGGAATTATCGCTCCACACTTGCTGACACACCTGCGGGTACACCAATACGACTCTCGATGGTTTAATCCGCGCACTCTTTCTCTTGTATTCCTATTGCTTGTCATGCTGGTTCTCATGGGGCCTACCTGGCGTCAACAACCCTCCCCTCTCAATCAGGATGATGCCGCACTCGTTATTCTGATCGATGTCTCTTCATCGATGCAGCAAAAGGATGCACAACCCAGTCGACTCGAGCGCGCCAAGCAAAAAGTTTCCGATCTACTGGCACTGCGCCCCGACAAGAAAGCGGCGCTGATCGCATATGCTGGCACCGCACACACGGTTCTGTCTCTGACAGCAGAGCAGGACATTCTCAAACAGTATCTTGCGGCGATAAAATCCAGCGTTATGCCCCGTAGCGGAAAATTCCCCGAGTACGCATTGCCACTGGCAGACACGGTGCTGCGTGACACGAAAACCCCGGCTACTATCCTATTGCTGACTGATGGGACCGGCGGAGATAGCCAGGCAGCCTTCGAGGAGTATTTTCAAGGTAGCGAGCATCAGTTATTGGTTCTCGGGATGGGCACACTTGAGGCGGACGTGCCGTTGGAGCAGACGGCACTGAAACGGCTCGCAAGTGTGTCCAACGGTAGCTACCAATCGCTAACCGTGGACAACCAGGACGTAAAGCAACTTAGTCGTATGATTGACACACACTATGTCCTAGTAGAGGACAGCGCCCTGCCGTGGCTGGACAGTGGCTATCCTCTGCTTTTCCCGGCTATCGCACTGTTCCTGCTTTGGTTTCGCAAGGGCTGGACTCTCACTTGGAACGCCCTGTTTGTGGCGCTGATTGTTGGTGGCCCGTCGCCGCCCGTTTCCGCCGACGCCAATAAGCCCAATGCGGACATACAGCACGGTATCGCGGTTAAACAGTGGTTTATTGACCAGTGGCTTACTCGCGATCAGCAGGGTCGCATATTGATGCAGTTACAAAACTATCCGGAGGCGGCGCAACGTTTTGCCAATCCCATGTGGAAGGGTATGGCTTATTACTATAACGAGGAGTTCATGCGCGCCGCGGAATATTTTTCCCGCAGTGACAGTAACGCCGCGCTGTTCAATGAGGCCAATGCTCGAGCCCAGGCCAGAGACTACCTCCGTGCTGTACACCGCTATGACCGCTTGCTCGCGCGTGCTCCTGACTATCCTGGAGCCGCGGATAACCGTGCGACAGTACAATCTATTATTGACGAAATTAATCTGATAAGTGAAAGCCAGCAGCCGGAAGCGGGCGTTAGTGGTCAAGACAAAGAGTTGGATAGCGGCGACGCCATACCCGCGCAAGGCGCGGACGAGATCACTTGGGAAAAAGCTGAGGTAACGCAGCTGAGTGCAGAGGATATTCTGCAGGATGAGTCCACCGCGGAAATGTGGCTTCGCGCAGTACAACAGGATCCTAGCAGCTTCCTGACGATAAAATTTGCCATGCAACTGCAGTTACGGGAAGACCGGCCCGCCCCTGCAGCAGAAGTCACTCCATGATGCACAAGGAAACAAGAGGCCACACACTGCTCTACAGTTTTGTCGTCATCGTCTTTTTCCTGTCGCCGTATACCGCTGCCAACACATTGAAGGCGCTGGAAGACTCCGGCGACCTGCGAATAAATAGCTATATTGACGGTGCCCGAACGATTGTGCCGGGACAGCGAGTTGCTCTGACTCTGGAAATCGCAACCACCACCTGGTTTACCGGCGGGACAAAAATTGTGATTCCCGAGGTGCACAACCTCATTATCCTACAAACAGAGCAGTTCGCTGCCAACGCTACAGAGACGCGTGATGGTCACACATGGGTAATCCAACGCTGGACGCTCGATGTGTATCCCCAACGAGCAGGTAACTTCAGTATCCAGCCCATCGCGGTTCAAGTTCAGGTCAATAGCGGTGACGGCGGCAATACAAAAGGGCGTTTATTTAGCCCGCCGGTAACGTTTCAGGCGACCGTACCCGAAGCGCTATCGAAAGCTGATTCCTGGACTGCGGCACCCGCATTCAGTGTTACCCAGCGCTTTGACCGCGATCTCGCGACGTTGTCCGTGGGTGATGCTTTTCAGCAAATCATCGCGTTCAAGGCAGAGGATGTGCGGGCCATGATGCTGCCAGACTACGTCGCAGAATTACTGCCAGGGCTCACTGCCTACCCCGCTCCTCCCGAACTCGATAACAGTGTGAACCGGGGGCAGATACGGGCAGAGCGCCGTATTCGAATTAACTACATTACAGAACAGCCCGGCGCGTATGTTTTGAAGGGCAGGGACTATTTCTGGTGGAACACAGCACGCCGCGAACTATCACTATTATCCATACCGCCGACAAGTTTCACCGTCGCGGGAGCAGTCTCGACCCGAATGCCTGAACCGGGCAGTACACTCACTGTCAGGTATATGGCCATTGGGGCGATTGTTCTGGCCTTCACGCTCGTCGCACTGCGGCTTGCGCGCTCAGGCCTTCCGGCCTGGGCGTGGCGCACTGCGCGAGCCGCCATCACGCGCGCGAAGCGGCAGTGGCGCGAGTGGCGCAAGCCGGCACTGGCGACACGGCTTAACCCCGGTGGTAGCGATGAGGATTAAACGGCAGGGCTGACACGCTTACAGGTATCTGCTTGTCCCGCACGGTTACCGAAAGCGAAGTGCCCGGGACCGCCAGCTCCCTAGTGATGTAGGCCATGGCAACGGGGCCGCCAACGCTCGCGCCATAAGCAGCAGAACATATCTCCCCAACCTGCCTGCCAGACTCATCCAGAACGACCTGCCCTTCTCGCACAGGGCGCTTACTCTCAACCTTCAATCCAACCCGGGCTAAAGGAGGCTTATTTTCCATGCCAGCAAAGATGGTTTCCGCTCCCGGAAACCCGCCCGGCCGCGCACCATCGGGGCGCCTGGCCTTGCCGATTGTCCAGACGAGGCCTGCCTGCACCGGGTCAATGTCCGTAGTCAGTTCGTGTCCATACAAGCATAAACCCGCCTCCAGCCGCAGGGAATCGCGTGCCCCGAGGCCTATGGGTTGTACGGCATCTATCGCTAATAGCCGTCGTGCCACCCCCTCGGATGCGTCACCTGGCAGGGAAATTTCGAAACCATCCTCACCGGTATAACCAGAACACGTGATGTACGCTTCAGCACCATCGATCTCGGCTCGACAGCCAGTCAAAAACTGCAGGTCAGCGGCGGGTGCGTACAGCTCACTCATCACCGCTCGTGCAGCCGGGCCCTGCAGGGCAATGAGTGACTGGGTCTCCAGCACGGACAAGGTTAAGTCGGGCAAATGCGCACGTAAATGCTCAATGTCTGCCGATTTACAGGCAGCGTTCAATACAAGAAAAAATTCCTCATCGCCCCAGCGCGTTACGATCAGATCATCGAGCACTCCGCCTGATTCATTGGTCATCAGGGTATATAGCTGACAATTAATCCCGAGACCCTCAATGTCGCCCGGCACCAGTGCCTCAAGCGCGGTTGCCGCCCCCTTCCCTCTGGCAATCACCTGTCCCATATGAGAGACATCGAACAAGCCTGCTGCCTCGCGTGTATGCAGATGCTCCTTGATAATGCCCGTCGGGTACTGCACCGGCATATCGTATCCGGCAAACGACACCATCTTGGCACCGAATTCCCTGTGAAGACTGTCCAACGGTGTGCGCAACAGCGTCATGGCGTATTCCCGGTCTACAAAATTGAGGGCTCACTCTAGCGAGCCCCGAACGCCCATGCAAGATACTGGATTGGCGCGTCTCTCAAAGTCGGCAAGCCCGTCCGAACGGGTGCGGACAGGTACGAACGGGCGCGGACAAGGTCTGGCCGCCAAATCACCGCAGAAAAACTGTGAAAAACGGCAAACGGCTGATTGGCACCAATTTTGCTTTCTATGAAAGACGGCGGCCCGCCGGTGTCACACCGCCAGGGAAGGCGACCACAAGGACGTGTCACTGGCACCGGGAGACCATGGAAGGTTGTGGGCCGCCGGTCTTTTTACCAACAAAATCTGCGTAAAACTGACGTAAGTAATTCATTGTTCACTTTTACTAACTCTGATTTACTCCTTCAAATTGGCACATTAAATTCAGTGCCATGGTTTGACCTTTTTTATTAGGGGGAGGGTCAGAATGGAAGAACGTAACCAAGCATCCAGCAAAACCGAACTGGCAGAAGACTTGTTTGAACCAGCTCTTGGGGAAGTTTCCGATGAATTGCTTCAGGAAGCGTTGCCCATCTCGTCGGAAAAACGACGACTGGTCGAAAAAAGGCGCCTGGCAGAGCAACGACTGGAAGAAAGGCGTTTGCAGGACGAACTCGGTGAGTACGATCTGCACCTCGACTGATTAGCACGGCTTTACGCTATGCTGTGGTGAGAGCTTTTGTGTCGGACAGGAGCTGGTACGCACACGCGTTGCGCCGGGCACCATGAATTATACGGTTACCCTCGCTGGATAACCGAACGCATTTTTTGCAGTCCCGCTTCACTGGCGTCAAACGTGCCATAGTCTGTAATCAGCCCCCTGACGTGCTGTGCTGGCGTAACATCAAATGCCTGGTTCAGAGCCGAGGTCGCGACACCCGCGAGGTTGACCTCTCGCCTCGTACCGCTCGCATCCAGACCCGCAATGCTGAGCACCTCTGACGCATCGCGCTCCTCAATGGGTATCTCAGCACCGTCACGGCAGGTCCAGTCGATGGTCGATTCCGGCAGCGCAGCGTAGAACGGAACATCGTTGGCCTGCGCCGCCAATGCCTTAAGGTAGGTACCCACTTTGTTACAAACATCGCCGTTGGCCGCAGTGCGATCACTACCAACAATCACACAGTCGACCCTGCCCTGACGCATCAACTGGCCGCAACTGTTATCCGTGACGACCGTGCAAGGCACTCCTGCCTCATTCAGTTCCCAGGCGGTCAGGCTTGTTCCCTGATTACGGGGGCGCGTTTCAGACACCCAGACGTGTACATCGATACCGCTGGCATGTGCCTTGTAAATAGGCGCCAGTGCGGTACCCCACTGCACCGTGGCCAGCCAGCCCGCATTGCAGTGCGTCATAATATCGAGACGGCTCTTGCCTATGCCGCGCAATACCTCCAGACCGTTATCGCCAATGCGTTCACAGTTAGCGATATCTTCCTCTCTTACTGTAACAGCCTTGTCGTGCGCGACAGCTGCTCGCTCAGTGACGGGCAAGTCACGTACCACGTTACCGACCTGCTCAAGGGCCCAACGCAGGTTCACCGCTGTCGGCCGGGTCGCCAAAAGTGCACGACTGGCATTAGCCAGATTTTCATCGGAGGGATCTTGTGCCAAGGCATGTGCCAACCCAAAAGCAGCTGTAACACCGATCAAAGGTGCACCACGCACCTGCATTTCACGAATAGCAAAACAGTAAGCTTCCAACGAATCGAGGAAACACCATTCCAGCGTGTGGGGTAACAACCTCTGGTCAATTATCGCGGCCATTTCGCGATTTTCGTCCCATCGCAAACTGCATAGATCATCGCTACCCGTCATCGTATCTTCTCTTTTTTTTGGACCGAATCCGCCGAGTATCGCAGCAGACAGACGGGTAGCACAAGAGTCGGGTATTTCACGGTCTGAATCGCCGCTTTTTCAGCAGTATTGCTACAATGCGAACACGCATCCCTGTTCAGAGTAAACTCATTGATACACAGCGCGATTGAGAGAGCAGCCGAAGACTGGCAGAGTCAGCTGCGCAACGTCATCACTTCTCGTGACGAACTGCTTGAGGCCTTGAATCTTCGCCTCGAGGATGTCGGCACCGCAGGAGAGGCCTGCCAGGATTTCCCGCTCAAGGTGCCCCGTAGCTTTGTCTCTCGCATGCGGCGCGCCGACCCACAGGACCCCCTGTTACTGCAGGTGCTGTCGTTGAAGCGGGAGATGTCCGATAGCGCAGGGTACACCATGGATCCACTGCAAGAGGCGGCACACATACCTCATCGGGGCATCATTCATAAATACAACGGTCGCGTTCTGCTTATCGCCAGCGGCGGCTGCGCAGTCAATTGCAGATACTGCTTCCGGCGACACTTCCCGTACTCGGACAACCGGAACAGCCGTAGTGAATGGCACGAGGCGTTGGACTATATCCGCAGTGACAAGAGTATCGAGGAAGTGATCCTGAGTGGAGGCGATCCTCTCGTAATGGATGACGCGCAGCTTACGGAATTAATAAACAGAATTGCGGATATCGCCCACGTAAAGCGCCTGCGTATTCACAGCCGACTACCCATCGTTATACCTGATCGGGTAACCATCGGGCTACTCGACGCCATCTGTCCTCAGAACGTGCAGACCGTGATGGTTCTGCACTGCAATCATGCCAACGAAATCGACGAGCATGTCACAGAAGCGATTTTTGCATTACGACGCCGTGACGTTAGCGTGCTCAACCAAGCGGTACTGCTGCGGGGCATAAATGATAATGTGCTCGCACAAATCGCGTTGAGCCAGTCGTTATTCAGTGCAGGCGCATTACCCTATTACCTGCACATGCTGGACAAAATAAAAGGTGCAGCTCATTTCGATGTCGATGAGGCAGAAGCGCAGGCACTGATGCGGGAGCTCAGTGCTCAACTGCCTGGGTATATGATCCCTAAACTGGTCAGAGAAATTTCAGGGGGCAGAGCGAAGAGTCCCGTGTGAGCCACCCCGATACGGGGTCGGACAGAAAGATGAGTCAACGCCGAACCTCTATCGCAGGAAATCCGGAGGGGTAAAGCGTGATCCGCGTCATGTTTTTATCAGGTGAATCAGCATATCGCGCCCGCTAGATTTGCCATCCCCAGATACCTGCTGATGACAAAAAGCAGGACCGACCCCGCCTCCGGAACAGCTGGCTAACCGCTTCGAGACGAGATGGGTTTGATCTGCTCTCCTGACCAGGTGGGGGCTTGATAGCTTTCAGCAATGGCCTCTATAAATTAATACCGTTTTTACAATTTATCGCGCTCCGGTATTCTACTG
>JAAENL010000028.1 GCA_024224435.1 Halieaceae bacterium | reverse complement strand
GGCAGTTTGGGGAGCCCTGATCGCCGGTGAGTGACCCTTGAAGGCATGGATTTTTGCAACGTTTCGGCCCGAGTGTTGTAGCGAACGCATCGGGATCCATGCCGTTCCGCCTGCTTAGTGCATCGCCGGCGCGCTGCGGAGCTGTTACCCGTTCCGGCGCGCAGTGTGCCATCAATACTGGCTCTTCGTTGCGCGACGGTTCCGGCAAGTTGGTTTCCGAGCCTCTCCGGCGCGGTGGGCCTCACTGCATGTTCCACATGTCTTTGTTCGAGACAAAGGCCGCTGCTGTCTGCGGGGACGTCCTGGTGTTCTACATCGATTTCGAAACGACTGGGTTGGACGTTCTGGCTGCGGAGGTGCTGGAGATCGGCGTGACAGAGGCGCGCAGTCTTTCGCACAAGTGCGCGCGCGCGCGCCTGCAACGCCGTCAGCGCGTGTGCCAGGAGCTGTCGTGCGCACAGTTCGCCATCTTCTAGGGTCTGAGGGATCGGAAAGTCCATGAAGCTGTTCGCGGAGCACACCTGGGAGGTCGTGGCCCGCGAATGGCGTTGAAACCTGTTCACCAAGCACCTCAGGGGCGCCCATTACCTTTGCGTTGCCTGGAGTTCTTGGGGGCTCCCCAGGAGCTCCCGAAGGCTTCGCGCTCAGATTCGTCCGCAATCAGCTCGCATGCAAGCGTAACCAAACACTGGTGTACAAATTGTACACCAGTCATAAGGCTCTCGGAGCTTCCGGGGATCCTCTGAGAGCCTCAGGGGAGCCACCCAGAGAGACCCTTGGAGGCATGGGGAAATTGCAACGTTTTTGAGAAGTGCCTGTCGTCATCGCAGGCACTCACTTTGCGCAAAACATCGAAATTTGGCTGCATCCATTTCCGTCGTATTTGCCCTCTGGACTTATTTACCAAGCACCTGTAAGGAGCGGCAACTCTCCAAATTGGAGAGTTGTCCGTTTTCGTGATTCGAGGGGTCGCACCAGCGCATCGCGACTAGCGCGTACATTTTGCCGCGCGACTAGCGCGTACATTTTGCCGCGCGACTAGCGCGTACATTTTGCCGCGCGACTAGCGCG
>JAAENL010000027.1 GCA_024224435.1 Halieaceae bacterium | reverse complement strand
GTAGCAAAGCTGCACGGCGAGAGAGTTGATCTTGCCACTGGCTCGGAACATCGATTGCTGCAGATGGCTGGCGCGATCCCAGGTGGGCTGGCGTGAGGCGGTAGCGTCGATAGCGAAGATGAGCCGCGGCTGTCGTCCCACGTATTCCGTGATATCTCTGCTTTTTTGCAGGAACTGTGCAATGTCCCCTGAGGTTGACCGGCGAGCGGGTGGTTTAGCCATATTGCGTTCAGGGCACCGGAGTTTCAGGCGGTTGATTGTTCATCGATTGTGATGATTTTCTGCAAGTCATTGAGATCGTGACACCGCTCGCGTAGTTCTGCAATTATCTCTGACAGCTCGTCCAGGCTCAACTGGCCTGCCGCACGGCTTTCAGCCAGCTGCCAGAGCTTGCGGCTGGAGAGTTCCTTGGGGTTGATTCGGGTCATATTCATTGGTGTTTCTCGCACTGTCTATCTCGATCCGCATTATAGTCCAGATGTGAACCCGAAATATGTCCCGCTCATGTTAATTTCCCGGCAGCACCATTTTCGTGCGATTCAACTCTCTTTGCTCGCAAAGGGGAAGGGGGCTTCCCCCGTAAAGATGGGCCCAGTGAGCTCGGGAGCGTCATCGCCTGTCCAGGCTGGCAGCACAAAGCTGGCACTGTAAAGTATGGCGGGGGGGGTCTCGAAGTCCTTCGTGCAGTCCTGTAGCGCCTTGTAGACTACCTTGACAGATGTAGCATCCATGCGAGCCAGTCCGTAGCCGTTAGTGGTGGTGTCCATGTACTGCAGACCCGTGTTGGCGGAGTTTGGACCCAGCCAGCGCGCCAGCGTATAAGAACTGCTGCGGCTGTATGTCATACTGGCCAGAACGCCCTGCAGCATGGTGATATGCCAAACCGGCTCCAGCTCCTCCCCGTCTTCACGGTACACCAGACGAGAGAATTCCCCATGGTCACCTCGGGCAGCTTCGACAATATCGCTGAAAACAGGTGATGAGGAGATCCCTCCAATGGTGAAATCAACCGCGACGGGCGGAGTATTGGGCTCGCTGGCCGAGCGGTTTATAGTGCCGGCGGCATGCAGGTGGTGATCGCCAGAAAATGAAACGATTCCGGTAATACCGCGCGCCTCAACCTGATCCATCAGAACCATTTGCTCGTGGGGGTATCCCGCCCATCCATCGATATTGATAATCGAGTCCTCATAATCCAGGAAGGGTAGCGAAGAGGTATCCAGTCGCATCGGAATCAGGGGCATGGCGTTGCCCCACAGCTTCCAGGTGGCCGTCGAGGCGCCTAGCGTGTCCAGCAACCACTCTCTCTGCTGTCGCCCCAGCATACTGCCCGGAGCCCGTTCGCGAGCGGCATTGGCTGTGTTGCCGTCGCCATAGGGCAGAGTCGCGGGGGGATTGCCGCCATTGTAGGCAGCGCCCTCATCGGCAATGGTAACAAGCTTTACTGTGTCCATGGGTAGCCCAAGAGACTCGCTCAGACCCGGCGCGAGGCACGCGGGGCTGCGGTAGCTGCGGCCGTCGGTAAGCAGGATATCCACGTGTTTACCCCAGTGAAGCTTGCGATAAATACACAGACTGTCGACCGCAGCCTTATTGCGCTGACTGCCGTCACCCGTGCTCACGTTTTCTGGTGTGAAATCGTATGCGG
This sequence comes from Halieaceae bacterium, assembly GCA_024224435.1. Classification (GTDB taxonomy): domain Bacteria; phylum Pseudomonadota; class Gammaproteobacteria; order Pseudomonadales; family Halieaceae; genus Marimicrobium. The sequence goes on along the minus strand of JAAENL010000027.1, from coordinate 9,970 downwards.
GCTGTCCCTTGAGCTGCGAGAGCACTGTCGGAATGTACTCGAACCAGGCCTGATTGGCGTCCTGCTTGCGTCCGGGTTCGAGCAGGGCCTCATCCGCATAGGTTGAATAAGCTTGAAAGGCGTTGTTGGCAAACTCGTGGTCGTCCCACGTGCAGATGAATGGCCAGTTGGCGCGCGCATCCTGCAGGTGTGGATCTTCGAGATAAGTGCGGTAAAGGTGGCGATAATCGGCGAGCGATACGGCATAGCGGTTTTCATCCGTGGTAACGCCGTCAGGGAACGGTGGCACAGTGCGCGATTGCGGACTGCCATCGATGCGGGTGTGCCAGCAGCGTTCGTAGATAAAATCACCCAGGTGCAGTATGAACTGTAGACGTTCCTCCTCGGGCAGAGCTCGATCGTCCTCCAGCATGCGTGCCCATCCGCCGTAAAAGGCCTGCTCAAAATTTTGGCAGCTGGTAAAGGCGAAGTTGACTGGAGTCCCGTCATCGGGGTTGGGTGCTGTGCGTGTCCGCCCGATGCGTGAGGTGCTGCCCTCAGCCCCAAGAAAGCGATAGTAATAGTGTTTCCCGGGGGAGAGGCCATCGACGTAGGCTCGCACCGTGAAGTCGGTCTCGGGTTTGGCCTGCAGCACCTGCTCCACTAAAGGCGCCTCGGTGAATGTTTTATCGGTGCTGAGTTGCAGTAACAGGTTTACCTGCGAGCCAGTGCTATCTTGCGGCTTTGCCCTTGTCCACAGCATGATACCGTCTGGTTGTGGGTCGCCGGAAGCGACGCCCTGGGGAAATGCCAGTCGATGGAGGTTCTCTCGTGCAGCGGGATGGTTCGAGCCCCGTGCGCCTGCAGTTAAGAAAAACGTGCTGCTGGCAAGCAGCTTCAGCATGTTTCGGCGGCTCAGTGTCATGGCGTATTACAAATCTCCGATGAGGACTGCTTACTGTAGCGAATTTATCGCTATACTGGGAACCTATGAAACTATCTGATTTACGAAAAACCCCCGTTATGCCGACGCCTGATACGGCGTTGTCCGGCCGGGCAGAGCCGATGCCGGTGCCAAAAGCTCACTTTGTCAATGGAAATCCGCTGCGCGGCCCCTTTCCTGCGCATCTGGAGCAGGCCATATTTGGTATGGGCTGCTTTTGGGGAGTGGAGCGTAAGTTCTGGCAAGTGGAGGGTGTGTTTACCACTGCCGCCGGGTACGCTGCTGGTTTGACGCCCAATCCGTCCTATCAGGAGGTGTGTGGTGGGCGTACAGGCCATAACGAGGTGGTATTGGTGGTGTTCGATCCCGCGAAAGTGGGTTATGAGGACCTGCTAACAGTGTTTTGGGAGGGCCACGACCCCACGCAGGGTATGCGTCAGGGCAACGATACGGGCACGCAGTATCGCTCGGGTATTTATACCTCTGACGAATTGCAGGCGTCAGCGGCAACGGTATCCAGAGACGCCTACCAGTTGATGTTGCAAGAAGCAGGCTTTGGCACGATTACGACGGAGATTATTCCCGCTGCCGAATTTTACTACGCAGAGGAATACCATCAGCAGTATCTGGCAAAAAACCCAGGAGGTTATTGTGGCCTCGGTGGCACAGGGGTGAGGTGTCCAGGCACTGACGCAGTGTAAAGCGCGAGGGAAAAAGTGTGAGCGACGCGACAGGTCGTGTGTGGTGAGGCAAAAAAAGGGCCGGGCTGACATTATCAGACCGGCCCTTTTTATTTTGCCAGTTTACCAGGTATAGGCAGCCTCAATACCATAGGTGCGTGGCGTGTTGTAAATAGTCCCTGCCGTTTCGGTCACGTCAACGAGTGGTGTGCCCCCCTCTACATAGCGGTCATCAGTGAGATTGTTACCATAGGCGGTTACGCGCCAATTCATCTCAGGTGATGTCCACGTCAAGCGAGCGGTGACGTCTGTCTGGTTGACCTTGTAAACTCCGGATTGACAGCTGGACACGTCGAAGCAGTTGTCAAGGTTCGTGCGGTATGACCATGACACCATAGGCACAATGTCGCCATATTCAGTCGGGAAAGTGTACTGCACTGCAAGAAAATAAATACTGTCAGGTAGTCGCGGCAGGTCCTCATCTGAACGGTCAACCGGGCAGCTGTTCACAGTGCTGAGACCGACCGGAATATTGGTGCAACCTTCCGGAATCGGAGCACCGTCTACAGCCGCAAAGATACGTTCGTCCTCATACTTATCGATATCGCTGTCGTTAAATGTGACGTTTGCCGTAATCTGCAAGTTCTCCACCGGAAGCACGATAGCCTCGAACTCAACGCCTGCAATCCAGGATGATTCCGCATTGATCAGGGCGCCGGCAATACGACCCGTTTCCGGATTAATCCTCACGGTGGTCAACTGGCGATCCTTGTAGTCATTATAGAAAAGGGCAGAGTTCAGACGCAGCTTGTTGTCCCATGCCTCCATCTTAAAGCCGATCTCATAGTTCCAGACCTCTTCTGGGTCGTAGTTCTCTATCAAGTTGGTGGCGACATTGGTCGTGTCAGTAATGCCGCCTGAGAGATAGCCGTTAGCGATGGTAAAGTACAATGTCCCGGAATCCATGAAGCCTATGGCGTCAAAATTGCGCTGGATACTCGCCATGGGGGTGACCTTGGAATCATCGTATTTCTGAGTCTGATTGCCCAGTGGGTCTGGCTGACCATTGGGTCCCGTAGCGTAGGCAAAACCGTGATCGGGGTTAAAGCTATCCGGGCCACTGGGGAATACAAAAAAGGTTTCATTGATCGGAGATACGCTAGCATCTCCTGTCGTCGCCAGCGTGGATACGTCGACAGGGCGAAATCTGCGCGTGAGTTTCTTCTCCTCCCAGGTGTACCGAGCGCCCAGCGTCAAGCGCCAGTACTCATTGAAATTCCAGTCTGCCTGGCTGTAGAAAGACAGCGACGAGTTCTTGGTCAAAAGCTCTGTCGTGGCGTTCTGGTAAAAGGCGAGGTTCGGATCGCCGAGCGATCCAAAGAAAGGACCCGACGGCGAGGCGGCTGTGCCTTTATCGGTCTCTTCGTGGAACCCGAAGGTGCCCACCACGTAGTCCAATTTGTCCTCAAACGCTGTACCTGCAAACTGGAACTCCTGACTGTAGCTGTCAGTATTACGTTTCTCGGTGCTGTTCCATTTGTAGTTGGTCCTTCCCAGCAATGCTATGCTGATTGCATCAAGTTCATTGACCTCGCCGCCCTCGGTATTACGTGCGGATGAGATGCTTTTGAACGTGCCGTAGTCACCGACCTCCCAGTCGACAGTGAGCGCCAATGTGTTGACTTCGGCTTGATACTTGTTGGGCGTCAGGTTGGTCATAATCTTGTCTTTGCCGAGCCGCTCGTTGTCCCGGCACCAATCCTTGATTGTCTGACCGGTCGATGGCTCGATAATAAATGGGTCCTGCAGAGCAGCCTGCCAGCCGGCACCATCAATGCCTTCAACGACTTCGCAGTTCTGGCCGCGGGATTTCTGATCGGTTTTGGCGTAGTTGTAGTTGAGGTCAAGGAGTAGGGTGTCACTGGCTATCCAGCGCAACTGGGCCTGGCCACCGTAGCGCTCAACATCGTTGTAATCCTCTCCATTAGTAAACCCGGGGTAGTTGCCTGCGGCCTGTGCGGGCAAGCCATCGGGAATCTTGCTTTTGACGTAACCGTCGCGGTTAGTGCTAAAAATTGAAAAACGCGACATCAGGGTGTCGCCGACGATGGGAATATTGATGGTGCCCTTGCCGTCCAGCTGATTGTAGTTGCCTACCCGGCCCTCTATGTGCCCGCCAAATTCCTCATTGGGTTTGTTGGTGGCGTAGAGGATAGCGCCCCCGGTGGTATTTTTGCCAAACAGGGTGCCCTGGGGTCCGCGCAACACCTGAATAGATTGAATGTCAACATTGTCCAGTATCGCGCCATCAGCACGGGGGACATATACACCGTCAACGTAGATGCCGACGCCAGAATCGAAGTTGACGCCCGTATTGCGCGCACCAACGCCACGAATAAACACGTTCCCTGCGCCAGTGGTGCCATTACCGGCGTACATATCCACGTTGGGGACAACTCGGGTCAAGTCGGCAATATTGTTTAGCCCAAGTTCCTCCAGTGTTTGATTGTTAAATGCAGATATCGCTACGGGTGTCTCTTGCAGCGACTCCTCACGTTTTCGCGCTGTAACAACAACTTCTTCCAGAACTGACTGGCCTAGTGCGATGCCGGGGGTAAAACCCGCCGTGCCTGCAGCGATTATTGCCGACAGCTGGAACGCGATAGTGGTGTTTTTAGTGGACATTTTGTACCTCTCAAGACTCAGCGTGATTGGACTAAGGGTGTCCTGCTCGCTGCGATCATCGGTGTGTAGCTCATTATTCTATTTTGAGCGTGGTCCAACATTGGGCCGTCGCTTAGGGAAAAACTAGCACCATGCGCTATTGAAAGCTATACCCAACACAGGTTTCTTCCTGCACCTGTAATAAAACAAACCCGGGGTTTAGATTTTTGCATTGGCTGGCTGATAGCGGTCTACCGCCGGTTACGGGCTGCCCCTGTTAATTTTAAAACAGCCTGCCAATCAGATAATTGATAGCATTCTCCACGCGCAAGATGCGTGGTCCCAGCGAGACTACTTCGCAGCCCGCATCGCTTAAACTGGTTACCTCGTATGGAATAAAGCCGCCCTCAGGCCCAACGATCAGTGTGGTCTGGCGTGCAACATGTCGTGGGCAGGGGAGGGCGCTGCCTGGATGTGCCAGTAACGCCCTGTCGCCGCTTATCATAGCGGGCAGGGTATCTTCAACAAAAGGTTTAAAACGTCGATGGCAATGTACCAAAGGCAGTATGGTGTCGCGTGATTGTTCCAGTCCCTGCAGCAGCAGCTCTCGTATGGCTCCGCTCTCCAGCACCGGGCTTTGCCAATAGCTTTTTTCTACGCGGTAGCTGTTTATCAGGTGCAATTCGGCCACTCCGAGCTCTGCTACAGTGCGCAGGATACGGCGCAACATTTTGGGTCGGGGAAGGGCAACAATGAGACGCAGGGGCAATTTTTCTGGCGGCGAGTGTTGCAGAGACACGGCCACAGTCGCGCGGTCTGCAGTGATATCCAGTAGCTTCCCCTCACCGGTCAAGCCGCCGATTTCACCGACGCGCAGCGTGTCGCCGGCATTTGCACGGTGCACTTTTTGAAGATGTTCCAGACGGCGGCCTTGAATTGCGATTTTGTTCGCCTCCACTCGATCATCGTTGCAAAACAGGAGTAAATTCAAGCTAGCCTCAACCCACCCACAGGTCGTATTCATCGCTGGCGGTGACGTCGGCTTCCACAAGATCTCCCGGAGAGAGACCGGTGATCCCCGGCAAATAAACTTTACCATCAATCTCTGGCGCATCGGCGCTGGAGCGGCCCACCGCGCCGGAGGCATCGGTTTCATCGATTAAGATTTCAATGGTTTTGCCAACCTTGTTTTGCAATTTGGCAGCGCTAATCTGTTGCTGCAGTGCCATAAAGCGGTCCCAGCGCTCCTGTTTGATGTCTTCAGCGACATGGCCGGGGAGTAGATTGGCTCGCGCCCCCTTCACCGGCGAATAACGAAAACAGCCGACGCGATCCAGTTGCGCTGCGCGCACAAAATCCAACAGTATTTCAAAATCATCTTCTGTCTCACCGGGGAAGCCGACGATAAAGGTGCTGCGCAAGGTGATGTCAGGGCAAATGTCGCGCCACGTTGCAATGCGCGTCAACGCTTTTTCGGCCGCTGCCGGCCGTTGCATCTGCTTGAGGATAGCGGGGCTGCCATGCTGTAAGGGCACGTCAAGATAGGGGAGTATTTTACCCTCGGCCATAAGCGGTATGAGATTGTCCACATGCGGATAAGGGTAAACATAGTGCAGGCGAACCCATACCCCCAATTCTCCCAGCACTTCGCACAGTTCCTGCAGACGGGTTTTGAGCGGACGACCATTCCAGAATCCGGTGCGGTATTTGGTATCGACACCGTAGGCACTGGTGTCCTGAGAAATCACTAACAGTTCACGCACCCCCGCGCGCACGAGGCGCTCAGCTTCCTCCAAAATGTCTCCAATGGGTCTGCTCACCAGATCTCCACGCATATCGGGAATGATGCAGAAACTGCAGCGATGATTGCAGCCCTCGGAAATTTTAAGATAGGCGTAGTGTCGCGGGGTCAGTTTGATACCCTGTGGCGGCACCAGATCAACAAAGGGTTTGTGGTCTTGGCCTTGAGGCGCCCATTGGTGCACTGCCCCCACCACCTCCTCATAAGCCGCGGGACCTGACACGTTGAGCACCTTGGGGTGCAGTTCTTTAATCGTGTTCGCATCGTCGCCTTTACCCATGCACCCCGTGACAATGACTCGCCCGTTCTCACTAATGGCCTCTCCAATGGCCTCCAGCGATTCCTGCTTGGCACTGTCGATAAAGCCGCAGGTGTTGACGACTACTACATCGGCATTTTCATAGGTAGGGACAATGTCGTAACCGTCGGTCTTGAGTTGCGTGAGGATGCGCTCCGAGTCAACCAGGGCCTTGGGGCAACCCAGGCTGACGAAGCCGACACGTTTTTGTTCGTGTTTGTTCATAATGAGCCCAGTTGCAGTTCGGTTTGAGTCTGCCCCGCGTTACTCAGCATGATGCCGTGCAAAAAGTCGCAGATGCCCTGAAGGGCGCAAATGATACCCGAAGCAGCAGTGAGAATCAGTGCCAATCATCAACAGCGCAGATCACATACTTGGCCGGAGTCCGAGCTTGCCATTGGTTTTTTGATACTGCTTGCGCAAGTCTAGAATCGGTACCTAGCCATTATCTGGAATTGGGTTGCAGTACCGTCTTCATTGTCTTGGTTCTCCCGCTGGCCCCAAAGGTACTCGCCGCCCAGGTCAATACGGGGAATAGGCGACCAGAGCAAATTAGCGGAGAAGCGCAGAGTGCGCTTGTAGGCGTCACTTTCGACGAAGTCCGGGTTGTCCACTTCCACCGCGCCAAAGGTAAAGTTAGAGCGCAACTGGTTAATGCCCCACCAGTGCTGCCAGGACACATATCCCGCTGTGATGTAGAAGAGTTCGAGCTTGCTTTCTTCATTGAAGATGCCGTCGTAGTTTCCGATACTGGACAGATCATTCACATAGCGCCCGATGCCGTTCCCTGTGTTTATTTGAAACAACAGCTTATCCCTGTCGTCGAAGTATGGTGTGGCAATGTTGCCGCTGAGTGACACTCCCCACGCATATTTTGTGCGAACTTCACTCTCTGTGCGGACTTCACTCCCGTTGCTGGCTGCACTTTCAGAGAGTCCGGTTTGGCCGCGTATTTCGCGCCCAAGTAGTGACAGTTTGGTGTGCAAGTTATAAAGGTCGATTCGTCCGGCTACGATCAGATCCGGTTTGCGCGTGACACCGGAGCCGTTTTGAATTCTCGGGTCGGGGTCCTCCAGAGCAAGCTGCAATTCATATTGTTCGCCAAATCGCGGCATAAAGCGCAGTTGTGCCTGTCGCACGTTGATACGACCGTTGAGACCTTCAAAGTCGATTTCCTCCGGCGAGGCGTCCGGGTCCATGAAAGTCGACCAGGTTTTGCCGGTGACCACCCGTGCCCACTGGCCAAAGGCGTGTCGCAAGCGGAAAGTTTCATTTTTGCCGGCAAAGTCGCCCTCGATAAAAGCGCGCATAATGCCGTATTCGGTGGGTTGTCTGAGGTCGAAATTAATGCGCGATTGGTCGGCGGTGACGCTGCTTTGCGCTTCGTCGGTGCTTTCCTTTGCAACACCCACCGGGATAGACCCCACGATAAATCTATCGTTTATTGCAAGTGCGTCGTTATTGTAAACCGCTGCTGTTTTCACATAGCCGCCAATGCGCAGCGCTGCACTGGTGCCCGGAAGGCGCCAGGCGCCTGTGAAGTCTGCAAGCAGCGCGCGTGTTGGGTCGTCCGCTTGCGCCTGGGCGACCTCGGAGCCTGTTGTTTGGGCGCGCACCTGGTCTTCGAGATCTTTGCTGGTCTCTATCGCGGGCATCTCGTCGGAATCGGGGTCGACCTCAGCTACGGTCACGGTATTGTCTGCTGTCTCCAGCATGCTGTCTTCTTCGATGGATGGGGGCTCACGAAGCAGATCCAACTCATTAACCAGCGTAGCAATCTGTTGCCGCTGGCTCTCCAGTTGCCGTTCATGGGCAGCGATAGTTGATTTCGCCTCATCGCGGGTAACCATCGCGGGAGCCGAACGCAGGGTCTGTACCTCTTCGCTCAGCGCGGCGATTTGTCGAGCCTGGGATTCCAGCAGCTCACGTTGGGCGGCCAATTCGTCCGCCTGCCGTTGGAACAGAACGATCAGATCGCCGATTGCAGTTGGGTTTTCCTGCCGGGCTGAATCCGCTGCCGGGGCAACTGCGGTGGCGGAGCCCCCTGAACTAACTGCGACCTGCACCCCTGTATTAGCTGACGAAGTGTCTGCCCTGGCAATAGACGCCGACGTGAGCAGCAGGGCAGCGATACAGGCACCTTTGATTGTTACGGGCTTTTTTCTGTAGGCGGCGCTTGGCATAGCTTTGTCAGAAGGGCTGAATCTCCTCGGCACTGTAGAATTTTACATCCATTCCCTTGGGTGGGTGTGCGCCAATGGCGCCTTGAAATTCTGCCATGTGGGGCGTTGCCATGTGTGCCTGGAGTGCATCAACAGTTTCCCACTTTTCGGTAATCCGCAGTGTATGGGGGTCAGAGACCTCAACGCTAAATGTGTAATCGAGACATCCGTCCTCCTCGCGGCTGGCTTTTTCCATAACGCTAATGGCGCTCTTTAGCGCACTGATATCGTCCGCGGACGTGCTAACAATAGCGTTGACTACAACCATCTCAGGCTCCCTGTTGGGTAAGTTATGAAGGCGAATGCCGATGACTGGTAATGTACCGTAATCCTCTTGGCTTGCCCAGCCGAGCCAGACAGCAGTCAGCGTGCAGTCGCTAGCGCTGTCGTTGTCTTTGCCGCCTGCGCCAGTCCCAGGGCGGTACTGGGTTCGGTTGTGCCCAAAGGCCGCGACCTTGTGCTCGCGCCTGATCCTGCGCTAGGCGCAGGGGGTGTTCGTCGGGGGCGTAGTAGGCATACCACCAGGCATGGCCCGCCGCTACCATGGCCTGATTTATGTTGGTAGAACCTCGGTAGAGTGTCCCTACCTCGCGTCCGTAGCTGTCGGTTTCAACGACCACTACGCCGACGCGTTTCCCGTCCACCAGGTCTGCCAGTGCGGCTCCGGCCAAGCTTCCGTGGGGTTGATTTCGCTCTGGTGTGTCAATGCCGAAGAGGCGTACCTTGTGTTGCTTGTTGTTTTCATCCAGCACGGAGACTGTGTCGCCGTCGGCCACCCTGACAACCCGGCCGCGGATATCGAATGCTGGCGGCGGCAGGCCCTCCCGATTGGCGCCCAGCCTTTCGGCGAGATCTGCGGCTTTGTGCCAGACCCTGTCCGGGTCGGAAAGCTGCTCCGTGAGGTGAGCCTTGATGTAGCGCAGCAGGTCGGATGGCCAGCTGACGCTGCCGTTTTTCTGATACTGCAGCGCGCTGAAACCGACAGCGAGAATGAGCATAGTGACCAGACCGCGCCTGGAGCGGCGGACGGTCTGTTTTCCAGTCTGTTTTCGTTTTTTAATCAAGGTTATCGACACTGCGGAGAAGGAAACATCCTGTTGCCAAGCAACAGGGCCGAGAGCAAGCTACCACGATCAGTCTTTGCGCGACAGGTTTGACCTGACCGTCTTACACGCAGTGGTGATAGCGAAACGGCAAGGGTCGGTGCAAAATAGCAGGGTGCCGGTGCGGCGTCGGCGTGAACCGGTATTGTAATATGTGCAGCCGCGGAAACTGATCTCAAGCGTCTGGGACTCGCGCCGCTGGAACGCACGCGGTACCTGTTGGTACCTGCCGCGCATCGGCCACGGACCGTGATAAGGTGCTGGGCGTCAGTTACTTTGC
>JAAENL010000026.1 GCA_024224435.1 Halieaceae bacterium | reverse complement strand
TAGAGCGCCGCGATGACCGTGGTGGACAGAATCTCGGGCGCTACGGTAGTAAACACCAACATCCACCCGGCCATCAGCAAGGTCTTGGCCTGCGCCGTGCGGCCTTTCTTCTTGGCATTGGCGCGGACTCGCCGCCGCGCTTGTGCGGCCTGCTCCTCCGGCAAGCGACTCGCATGAACCCAGCCTTCAAGGTACTCTCCCTCATGTGCCACGCGCGCCGGGACGCAGCAGCTAGCCCCAGAACAGTCCTTAAGCTGTTGGGACCAATCGATTTTTTTGCCCTGGTCGTCATATAACGTCATGCCGTGGGGATTGTAACGCAGCACCACACACACGTTCTTGGCACCTTGCTCGAGCAGCTGTGACGGTTGATTGTAGCCCCGGTCAATGACCGCCACGTCGCCATCCTGCAACGGATAGTAGTCCAACCGCTCCCCCTGGTATTTATCCGTCACCTCCACATGAATCAGATTCAACTTCACCAGGTCGATGGCAATGTGCAACCGGTACCACGTCCCGCTCGCTCCTGGCCCTTGCACGGTGGAGCCGTCGATGACCACTAGGCGCAAGTTGCCCTCGATTAACCGTTCCATACCCTCACCCATCATCTGCGTTAGTAACGCCTTCACCCACGGCAGGCAGGCTTTTAGCCGCTTGTGGATCGCCGTATCGCTGATCGCCTCCTCCAGCAGGGTGAACGTTCCCGCCACCTCACGCAGCACCTGATCCAATCCGCAGTAGCTCATCACCACCCGCATTAACTGGGCCGGATTTTTGATCTTGCGCGGGCGGCAAAACGCTTTGAACTCCCGCGCCAGCTGGTCATAGTCCGCAGGCAGCTCTTGCAAAAATTGCTCGAATGCGATATCACTTACACTTGGTGGCAGGTTCACTCGACTTAACCTCGGGTGGTTGGTTTAGACAGACGCCTAACCTGCCACCTTTTCCCCCCTTATTCAAGACATTAGCCTCTTAAGTTGGCGCGTATGGGGTGAGGGGGTTAGGAGGGATAACCTTTAGATTTTAAAAGAATCAAAAGGGTCACTCATTAGCAGAGTATTTGCAAGTATGCCTTTATATATACATCCATCGAAAAAGAGCACACTATCGGGTTTTTAGGGCATGCGGGGCTTCTGTGACACCTAGGAGGCTGTCCGAGAATGACGACCGTAGCGAGGGCAAGGCTGGCTGGCG
>JAAENL010000025.1 GCA_024224435.1 Halieaceae bacterium | reverse complement strand
ATCCACATCACCCGCGAAGTCAACCGACCATCCAAACCATCGGCTCGTGCTATCAGGCTGCAGGGTCAGCAGCGGCGTTTGCGCAAGGGCATCCTGCGAGCCAATGCCAAAGTGGAAGCACGCGACACCGATGAGCAGGGGCAGGGGGGAGGATAGGAGCATTTTCAGTATTGGGGCTGCGGTTGAATAGGTGGAAGGCCGCCATTTTGCGACTTGTGGCGCAAATGCAGGCTTTCGGGCTAGAGAAATCAAGGCGAAGCATCGATCTCAGTATTGATTTGGAGTAGGCAGGGGCCCAAGTCTGCCAGCTTCTGAGGCTAGGCAGCGGTCTCCTTGATTATACTTTGAGTAGCTGCCGATTTGGTTACAGGGTTTCTGAAGCCCCCGACGTTTTTTTGGGGATACCGCAACATACCGAACCAGTTTTGGGGTCCTCCACCTCTCCAGGAGCGGAGGCGGCGTGGGTAATCGCGAATACCGGACCATTCGGTATTGTGAAAAGGTACCGTGGTAGTCCGCAACCTGCATGTACGGCCTTACCCAAACTGATTGGTAGGGGTAGGAGGAGTTCTGGTCCCCAATCAGAAATCCCGCAGGGCGGGCAAAAGCAAAATGAGGAACCCTCCGCCTGTAGAACAGAAATGTGCCCCGTATGAATGTCATCGCGAAACCCCTCTTGCTGATCGTGGGATTGGTTGCCCTAGTATTTGCTATTCGCATGAACAGTGGACTTGATCGCGGAGGCCACGTGGGGCGGGATGGAACTACGATTGACGGGGTGCGAACAATCAGCGATGTAAGTGTTGGCGATACAAGACGCGAGGTGGAGGCGTTCTTGGAATCCGAAGGGCTCTCATTCAGTTACTTGAATAGACACATCGCCGCT
>JAAENL010000024.1 GCA_024224435.1 Halieaceae bacterium | reverse complement strand
CACAGCGGAAGTAAGCGCCCTGTTTCGGACGATGATCACGCTGTTTGAGCTGCTGATCGCCGTGTTCATGGAGAAGCAGACCCAGAAGGATAACCGTAACTCAAGCCTTCCCTCCTCCCAAACCGACAAAGACGAGACGTCGACCCAGTCCGGCGCCAACGGTAAGGGAAAGGAACACAATGGCACAGTGTCCGGGAACACCCGGACGGTAGAGACAATCCAGGTCGCCCAGGTCACCGAGTGTGAATGCTGTGGTGAAGACCTGGACGACATCCCCGCTAGCGGCCATGAGCGACGCACCAAGATCGATATCATCTTCGAGAAGGTGGTCAGCCATGTGGATGCCGAGATCAAGGTGTGCCCGCAGTGCGACACGCGAAACAAGGGGCGTTTTCCCGCGGACATGGCCGGACCCGTGCAGTACGGCCCGGGGATCAAGGCCTATGTGGTGAACCTGCTGATTGCCCAGATGATCTCGCTCAAGCGGGTCCAACAGTCGATCCAGGTGCTCATCGGTCGGATCCTCTCCGAGGCGACTATCCTAAAATACGTGTGGCAGTTGCATCAGGCCCTGGAGGCCTGGGAGCAATCGGCGATTGAACAACTGTTGCAGATGCCCACCCTGCATGTGGATGAGACCTCATTGCGGGTGGATCGAAAGAAGCACTGGATCCATGTCTACTCGGCAGGCGATATTACACTGAAACGCCTCCATCCCAAGCGGGGACTGGAGGCGATTGAGAATATCGGCATCATCCCCCGCTACGGGGGTGTCGTGATCCATGACTGTTGGCAATCCTACCTTTCCTATGAGCACTGTGATCATGGGCTCTGTGGTTCGCACCTGTTGCGGGAGCTTACCTTCATTGTGGACTCCAATGGCTATGCCTGGGCATCCAATATGAAGCGCCTGCTGCAAGAGACCTGCGCCACCGTCGCCAAGCGCAAATCGAAACGCCTGACCAAAAAGGAGTACAAGAACCTGCAGAAACGCTATCGCGATATCCTGACCCGGGGCGCTGAGGAGCTTCCGCCCATCCCACCCAGACAGAAAGGCAAACGGGGGAAAATCGCCAAATCGGATGCCCACAACCTGTGGGAGCGACTGAAAAAGCATGAGGCAGCGGTGTTGCGGTTCGCCAAGCTCTCCCATGTGCCGTTCACCAACAACCGGGCTGAACGTGACCTCAGAATGAGCAAGGTCAAACAGAAAGTATCGGGCTGCTTCCGAACAAGAAAGTACGCCGAAGCCTATTGCCGTATCTCCAGCTATCTGCAGACCATGGCAAATCAGGGATACAATCCGCTGGTCGCCATCCAAATGGCCTTTTCGGGACAGATCTACGCTGATAGGGGTGAGTAGTTACGTTTTTTTAAAAGCAATTGGACCTGGCCGCTTTCGCGGCCGACGATCCCCAGGACGGGAGGACGGTCAGTCTCCCACGTGCCATGGCCCCGTGCTTTGTTGGCGCGGCGGCGCGGTGGATCTTGGCGTCGACCTCGGTCGTCTCGGCCTGCACGGGGCGTCGCTCTTGCGCGTGGCAAAAGGTGCAGTGCTCGTTGCACGCGTACCCGACTTTGATGAGGGCCTTCACCGTCGACCCGAGCATAGCGGGCTGGTCGCGGCGCGGGCGGT
>JAAENL010000023.1 GCA_024224435.1 Halieaceae bacterium | reverse complement strand
CGTTGCTATGTTGCTTTGTGCGACGCTGTTGGTTGCCTGTTCCAGTAACGACACAAACGATGCCGAGGAAGAAGCGCGCCTCAAGGCAGAACAAGAGGCAGCAGAGGCAGCCAGGCTGGAATTGGAGGCGGCTAATGCAAGGGAAGTGGCCAGTGCAGAGGAGCTGGTGATTCTGGAGGAGGCCGCCGCCAGTCATGGCACGGTCTTCTACTTCGAATATGACAGCGCTACGCTTACCCCCGCGGCATTGGATGCACTGAACGCGCATATTGCACTGTTGCATCGCAACACCGTCGCTGTGCGTCTCGAAGGCCATACGGACGAGCGCGGCACGCGCGAGTACAACCTTGCGCTAGGTGAGCGCCGCGCTAATTCCGTGCGTGATTATATGATCGCCAATGGTATCTCCGGCTTGCGCATTGAGACGGTGAGTCTGGGTGAAGAGCGGCCGGTGGCCTACGGTGCCGGCGACAGCAATTGGGCGCAGAATCGTCGCGTCGAACTGGTGAAACAGTAAATCATGTGGCAACAGGGAGTTAGACCGTTTAGCAAGCGTGGGGTATGGCTAGTGGCTTCAATACTGAGCCTGCCAGTATCTGCCCAATATGTTGATCTCGAAGCGGAGCGTGCGGCAGCGGCGGCGTCCGGGCGAGCACCCGCTTCTGAAAAAAGCACCCCCGCCACGCCGGTTGATCCCTATGGCGCGCGACCCGCGCAGACCTATCCCGCGACCAGTTACGGTGTGAATACCGCGCCAACTGCCCCGGCAGCGTTACCTGCCGCCTCTGCAAATGCTGGTCAGCCCGCCACCCGTGCGGGGGGCTCAGAGGTGGGTAACCTGGTTCTGCAAGTGCAGCAATTGCAGCAGGAGGTGATGCGCCTCAACGGCAAGGTCGAGGAGCAGTCTCATGAACTCGCCACGCTCAAGGAGCAGAGCCTGCAGCGCTACATAGACCTCGACAAGCGCTTGGCAGGTGGCACAAAGCCTGTCGCAGACGACCGCGTTGTTGTCACGTCGCCTGCCGCGCCGAGTGCGGCCCCCAGCGCCGGCAGCAAACCCCGGGTGGGGGAGGCGGAGGCCTACCGCGCCTCCTATGCATTGGTTCAAGGTCGCCAGTTTGAGCAGGCGATCCCCGCGTTTAAGCAGTTTTTGCAGCGGTACCCTGATGGACAGTACTCAGCCAATGCACACTACTGGCTGGGAGAGCTCTACCTTGTGCTAGACCCGCCAGACCTCGAGTCGGCAAGACAATCCTTCGTTCTATTGCTAAGTGAGTATCCGGACAACCCGAAGGCCCCCGATGCACTTTACAAGCTGGGCAAGGTGCAGTTTCTCAAGGGCAACCGGGAGAAGGCCAGGGAGTACCTCGACCAGGTGATCACCCTGTACGGCGGGTCCAATACGGCGGCGGTCACACTGGCCAGCGATTTCATCGACCAGAATTACTGATCCTCGGGTCATGAGCTTACGATCTGGTCAGGAGGGCGCTCCTTCAATCGAGGGTAGCGGTGCGCTGCGGATCACTGAAATATTCTTCTCCCTGCAGGGCGAATCTCGCACGGTGGGCTTGCCAACGGTATTCGTGCGTCTGACAGGATGCCCACTGCGCTGTGTTTACTGCGACACGGAATATGCGTTCAGCGGTGGCCAGTTGATGGACATGTCGGATGTCGTCAAGCAGGTAGCTGAATTCAAACCACGCTATGTGACAGTGACAGGTGGCGAACCTTTGGCTCAGTCCACTTGCCTACCCCTGCTGCGCACGCTGTGTGATGCTGGCTACGAAGTGTCCCTTGAAACGGGGGGCGCTATGAGCGTGGAGGGGATAGACCCCCGCGTAGTGATCGTGCTGGATCTAAAGACACCAGCCTCTCAGGAAATGGAACGTAACGATTACGCCAATATTGCCCGTTTGCGTGAGGCCGATCAGGTGAAATTTGTTATTTGTGACAAGGCGGACTACGATTGGGCGCGTTTCAAGGTTGATGAGTATGCATTGAACGAGCGCGTTTCCGATATTCTATTCTCTCCCAGCTTCGGTCAGCTAGAGGGGCGAGAGTTGGCCGACTGGATACTGACGGATAATTTGCCTGTCCGCATGCAGCTGCAGTTGCACAAGTTGCTGTGGAATGACGAGCCGGGGCGTTGAAAAAATGAGTAATGCGAAAAAAGCCGTCGTATTAGTCTCCGGGGGATTGGACTCCACCACGGTGCTGGCTATGGCTCGAGATCAGGGGTATGCCTGTTACGCTCTCAGTTTTGATTACGGTCAGCGCCACCGCGGTGAATTGGTGGCAGCGGAGCGTGTTTCCTCCGCTCTGGGTGACGTCGAGCACAAGGTGGTGCGCCTTAATCTGGATAGCATTGGTGGGTCTGCACTGACTGATTTTTCTATTGCCGTGCCCGAGGAGGAGACCACCGGTATCCCGGTGACGTATGTCCCTGCTCGGAATACGGTGTTCCTTGCGATCGCGCTGGGATGGGCCGAGGTGCTGGAGGCGCAGGATATCTTTATTGGAGTCAATGCGGTGGATTATTCCGGCTATCCGGACTGCCGCCCCGCCTTTGTATCCGCGTTCGAGGCCATGGCTAACCTGGCAACCAAGGCGGGTGTCGAGGGATGCAAAATCAACATACATGCCCCCCTTATGAATATGGAGAAAGGTGCAATTATTCGAGCCGGCCAGGACTTGGGTGTGGACTATTCCCTGACCGTTTCCTGCTATCAGGTGACTGACGATGGCCTGGCTTGTGGTCGCTGCGACAGTTGCCGCTTGCGCCGAGCGGGTTTTGAAAGTGCTGGCGTCCCTGATCTGACCCGCTATCGGTAAGGTCGTCAGAGCTATGATTCTGCTTAAAAAAGCGCTTGAGTTTTACGCTTTTTTCCGTACTATACCGTGCTCTTTCGGGGCCGTTAGCTCAGTTGGTAGAGCAGTTGGCTTTTAACCAATTGGTCGATGGTTCGAGCCCATCACGGCCCACCAAATTCCCCAATAGAAACAGCTAGTTAGATGGGTTGAGAAGTAGATCGTACCGATCGCCCATCACAAACGGCAACCCCATCACAAATTTTTACGTCCTCTTAGCACTGCAGGCAGCCTACGATAGGGTTTTGCTGTGGTCCGGGCAGTGGTGTGTTTGAGCAGATCCCGGGCGCCTTCCGGGCTGATGTCACTCGGTGCTCTGGCCCGTCGATCGTGCATGGTGAACTTCTCCTTCCGGATTCCTATTTGCAGCGCCTTCTTCATGGCTAGCTGCCAAATTGTATTCACTTCACGGATTTCGCCCTTGGCATCCCTGAAACAAATGCGCTTCTTTGTCAGGCCGTCGAGGCTGACACTCAACCTCTTTGACGTCCGGCGCCCTGTCCACAGAAGCGGAGCCACGAACAACTGGCAGTTAATCTCCAGTGTCGGCATACATTCCACGAGCTCTTTGTCCGTGACGTATCTTTGCGTCTGCCAGCCGAAACCAGGGAGTGATAAAGCTTGCCCTGCTTTCCGCCTTTGTCTCTCCAATCAGTTGGAAGACCCAGATGCCTTTTGCGTTTTCTCTGTTCAGTCATCGTATATCCGAGCGTAATTCGCCTCCTCTCGGTGCTGCCAATAATAGGAGCCGACCAACAGCGCGTCTCTATGGTAAGATTAAAGACGCGTTTTGATGGCTATATCCACATGATATTCGCTGTTTACCTGAGGGCCCCACGTGCTGAGTCAACGTGGCTCTGCCGCTTTATAGAGTCTTCGATAAAAGAGATCATCTGATGTCCAGCAGTAGTCGATAGACAGGAGTTGGAACGTCAAAATAGATACCCGGGAATTATAACGAGTGAAAGCCCCCAAGCGACTACAACCCCTGCTTCACGACGGTCTGATAGACGAAGTTATCCGCCCGCTGATGAGCGGTAAGGAAGCCGACGTATTTGTTGTACGCTGCGGTTCCAATATTCGATGCGCCAAGATTTACAAAGATTCGCTTAAACGCAGCTTTAAAAAAGCCGCGCAATATACTGAAGGAAGAAAGGTTCGCAATAGTCGCCGCGCCCGGGCGATTGAAAAGGGCTCGAAGTTTGGCCGCAAACAACAGGAAGAAACCTGGCAGAATGCCGAGGTCGACGCGCTGTACAAGCTGGCGCATGCGGGAGTGAGAGTGCCTCAGCCCTACGGCTGCTTCGACGGTGTCCTGCTAATGGAGCTAATTACCGATGAAGAGGGCGAGATAGCCCCTCGTCTGAACGACGTCAGTATGTCGGCGGAGCAGGCAAGGGAGGATCACGCGCTGGTCATGCAGTATGTCATGCGCATGCTTTGCGCCGGGCTTATACACGGCGACCTCTCCGAGTTTAATGTGCTGGTGAATGAGGAGGGCCCCGTCATTATCGATCTGCCCCAGGCCGTTGATGCTGCCGCCAACAACAATGCACAGTCGATGTTGGAACGAGATGTAAAAAATATGACCGACTACTACGGTATGTTCGCGCCGGATCTTCTCGAATCGCACTACGCGCAAGAAATCTGGTCCCTATTTGAGGATGGAGATCTCTATCCGGATCGTCAGCTGACCGGCAACTTCGAGCTCGATACACATATCGCCAACACCGATGCGGTACTGGATGAAATCAGAGCGGTGCTGGCGGAGGAAGAAAGCCGACAGGAGCGATTGAAAGCGGCTGACTCACAGGATTAGTGCTCAAGGAATCTGCCCAGACAGATCAACTTTTACAGCCTGGCGGGGCGCGGTGCTGTGGGGTCTCCATCGCAGCGCCCGAAGTGCCGTGCATTGGGTAAAGTGATGAAATTTAAACGAGGATTCATACATTGGTCACTGTGGAATAATTAGGATAAACCAGGCGCCAGTGAACCTCGGCGTTATCCGGCAATCTGCTCCACCAGCGCCGGTATTTCGCACGGGTGATCCACGGTGTAGCAAGGGCTAATAGTGGATACGGGGTCGGGCCTCTGCTCATGCCTGACCCAGATCGTTTTAATATTGCTGTTGGACGCTCCGACAATGTCTGCATTGAAACTGTCGCCGATGTGAATCGCTTCCTCTGCCTGACAGTCGGCCAGCTGAAGGGCCTTCTCAAATATAGAGCGGGCCGGTTTTTGCTCACTTTCCTGCCCTCCAACGATAATATGATCTACATAGTCTCCAAGGTTAACCGCAGCAATCTTTGGTAACTGCGAAAACTCTGGTCCATTGGTGATCACTACAAGAGTAAGTTTGTCTCTTATGCGGCCCAGGAAATCCGCGATTCCGGGATAAAAATCGAACGCGGCTAAGCGCTCACTTTCAAATACCTGAAGTAAATCATTTGCCAGTGCGTCGGTGACGGTATTGATATGCTGCTCTGCCAGCAAATCCTTGATGAGCTGTTTACGGAACGCTTCCTCACCCTGTCGTTCGATAATAGGAAGATAGGCGCCGCGTTGCGAATCACTCCACTCCCTGTAAATCCCTGTAACAAAAGCGGAGGCGAATGTGCCCCCATCAAGCGACGTCTCTTTCGAAAAGCACCGGCCAACATGGCGGGCGAACTGTATTTTTGCAGCATCGACAGCCCTGTGCGTGTCGCACAGAGTGTTATCCATATCCAACAATAACGCTCTCAACATAAACTTAACCGAGTAAAGCCGAAAAAGAAGCGCGTCTTTTTAAACACGCTTCGGATCAGTAATGCGAAGTTATCATCATTTACGCCAGGTGACGTTTACAGTGATTTGAGGCAGTACTTTCTTTTTGCAATCGCTTGTCCTTTGCTAAGAATCTCGTCCGGTTGAGGCTCCCGGTCCGAGGGGTTGTCCGTAGCTAAACTCAACGAAGTTGCCATCAGGATCTTTAACTCCGCAGTAGTAGCCAACCGGGTAGGGTTCCTGCCGTGGTGGCCACTCAAGAATGCCTGCCGATTCTGCTTTAGTCGCAATGGCATCTACCGCCGCCGCGCTAGCAACGGCGAAGCCAAGGTGCGAGAAGTCTGTGTCAAGCTGATTGCGGCCAGGGCCGCCAGGAATGAGCACCACGATAAATTCTTTCTCCTTGCCGGGCTCTGCAAGCCACACGATACGTTTGCCATCGCTGGTTCGGTCATGGGTTATGTGCATACCGGTATAGTCAGTGTAGAAGGCAATACACGCTTCAATGTCGCTTACATGCAGGGCAATGTGTGTAAAGGCAGAGGCCATCGCGAAGCCTTAAAATCAGTTCAGAATTTCAATCATTAGTGTACATCATGCCGTGCTTGCGGGCCTTATTTCATCCGTTGGCAAACGGTTTTTTCAGCCAAACGTGCGTTTTAGGAAGGCGACAGCACGTATGCGAGAGGAACGACACTGATCAGTCGTTGTTTGCAGTGCGGAGATGCCCGGAGCACCCATTATTTCTGCTCGTTTGGATCGATACT
>JAAENL010000022.1 GCA_024224435.1 Halieaceae bacterium | reverse complement strand
TTGTCTGCCCCGCCGAGACCGGCTGTGCAGGATCTGCCACATTGAGGATTACGAGGTTAGGCCCGATGCCAGCATAAGCATAGTCACCTCGCACTGCGCTTGAATGGACTGAGCCACCGAATTGGCGCACGAGTTCGATGTCAATGCCAGATTGTGAAGTGTCGAACCATTGTTGCGAGTCAGGTTGCGGGATTTGAGTCTCGCGAGAAAGCGCTGAGACGCTTGTAGCCGTCAATAGCAGTGTCGCGAGCAACAGATAAATCAGTAGATATTTCGACTGGGTTTTCATAGGTATCTCCAATAGCCTTGAGTTTTAGCAACAGAATCGGTTGTTAGTAAACCTGCTCCAACTATTGTTCTTGAATCAGGTAGGGCTAGTAGAAGCGACGTTCGGGAGATGAGGTCGGCGTGCTTGTCGGAAGAGGTGAGAGAGTTGGTGTGGTCGTAGGCGTCGGGCTGGGAATGTCGTCCGGCGTCGGGAAATGACTGACTTCCGTGGGATTGGCAGGGTTGGCGATGTCAATAATGCGCAGGCCGGAATATCCGGCAAGCACATAGGCGTAGTCGCCTTCCACCGTCACATAGCATAGAATCCCTGCCAAAACATCAGTCTGCCCCACCACGGCGGGGTTCGCCGGATCGGCAATGTTCAGGATCTTGAGCCGGGGCCCAACGCCGACATAGGCATAGTCACCGCGGACGTCGCCTGCGAGGATGGCGCCTCCGATCTGGCTCACAAGCGTGACGTCGAGGTCGGGCTGCAAGGCGTTTGTCTATTGCTGAGAGTGGGGTGGTGCGGCCTGTGTCTCTGGGGCAAGATTGGATATACTGACCGCCGTAAATAACAGGGCTGCCAGCAAGAGTAGGATAAGGTACGACCTTGGCTGTGCTTTCATAAATCACCTCTGATCTACATGAGAAGAAGCTGGATATTTTCAAAACAACTTCAGCTTACGATCCTTCTCTCAAAATAAAATCAGGAAAACGCTGTAAACCCATTGAAATCCCCACCCAATCCCTCTATAATGGTTGGATGACGATCAAATTGATCGTCCACAAGCGAGAGGGAACCGCACATGCCAACCTTGCTCATCGAACTGCTGGGTGGATTTGCCGCCCACCGGGATGACAACACACTCCCCGTCTACGAGTCGGATAAGACGCGCGGGTTGCTGGCCTATCTGGCGGTGGAACGGGGCAAGTTGCACAGGCGGGAAACGCTGGCCGGGCTATTCTGGCCGGACATGCCGGAGGGACGAGCGCGGGCGAATCTCAATCAGACTACTTACAGTCTGCGCAGCACGCTCGAAAGGCCGGATGCGCCCTCCCTGCTGCTCAGCAACCGCCACACGTTGGAACTCAATCCCGCTTTTGATCTGAGCAGCGACGTGGCTGCCTTCGAGGCGGCGCTGGAATCGTGCCGCCAACACAGTCACGACGCCCTGTCCATTTGCGACGCCTGCCGGTCCACGTTGACTGAAGGGGTAGCGCTGTACAACGGCCCCTTTCTGGACGGCTTCTCGCTGCCTGGTTGTGCCGAGTTCGAGGAGTGGATGGCGCTGCGGCGGGAGTATCTGGACCGCCAGGCAGTGGAGGCGTTGCGACAATTAGCTGCCTGTCACGAGGCTACGAACGAGATCGAGGCGGCGCTGGCAACGGCGCGGCGCTGGGCTCAACTGGCGCCCTGGCAGGAAGCCGCTCACCAGCGGGTCATGCGCCTGCTGGCGCTGGCCGGCCATCGTAGCGAAGCCCTGGCCTACGGCGATATGTGTCTGC
The DNA here is from genome assembly GCA_024224435.1 of Halieaceae bacterium. Classification (GTDB taxonomy): domain Bacteria; phylum Pseudomonadota; class Gammaproteobacteria; order Pseudomonadales; family Halieaceae; genus Marimicrobium. Next base: position 11,518 of record JAAENL010000022.1, on the reverse strand, counting down.
GCATGTTGGGCGATGAGTACGGCGTTGAGCCGAGAGAGAGCACCCGCTGGCTGGTCGATGATATCCGGGCCGGGCGCATCCGCTCACTGCAGCCGGCGAGCACCCTGCGCCCGCTCACGCTTGCTTCTACCTCCCCGCCCGACAACTCATCTCGACGGGCTTTCGTGGGGCGCGGCGGGCAGTTGGCCGAATTAAACAAACGGCTGGAACAGGCACTGACAGATGAGGGACAGATCGTGTTCGTGGCCGGGGAAGCGGGATCGGGCAAGACGGCGCTGCTTCGCCAGTTTGCCAGGGAGGCGCACAGGCGCCAACCTGACCTGCTGACGATGTGGGGACAGGGCAACGCCTTCGCCGGCAGCGGCGACCCCTATCTGCCCTTCCGGCAAGTGTTGGGCCTGCTCACGGGCGAAGCCAAACGTGGCTATGAGATGGGACTGCTGGATGAAGCTCAGGCGCAGAGGTTGTGGGCGGCGCTGCCAATGGCGGTGGATGCGCTGGTCACACACTCGCCCGACCTGATCGACGCCTTTATGCCCGGCGTGGATTTGCTGGCCCGTGTGAGTGCTGCGGTTGAGGGTGAGCCCGACTGGCTGGCGGCATTGCGTACCCGGTTGGAAACCAGAAAGGACCAGACTGCCCTGAACCGTAAACAGTTGCACGAACAAACTTTGGATTTTCTACGCAGTCTCAGCGCTCGAAAGCCCCTGCTCCTGTTGCTCGACGATCTGCATTGGATGGACGCCGATTCGGTGTCGTTGCTTTTCCATCTGGCGCGATCACTGGCAGGATTGCGCCTGCTGGTGGTGGGCGCTTATCGACAGGAGGATATCGATATCGGCCTGGAGGGCCGCCCGCACCCCCTCAAGATCTTGCTGGCCGAATGCAAGCGACTCTTGGGACTCAATCCTATCAATCTCAACCGCCTGGCTGAATCCGAGCGCCGAGATTTCACCGAACAATTGATCGGCACGGAACGCAACGCACTCGATGCCGGGTTCAGGCAGACCTTGTTCGCACACACAGAGGGACATGCCCTGTTCACAGTGGAGGCGTTGCACGAGTGCGAGAGCCGTGGAATCGTGCGCTGGCAGGAGAAGCAGGGCTGGGTGCAGCAGCACCCGCTTGACTGGGGTGCTCTGCCGCTGCGCGCTGAGGGCGTGATCGAAGCGCGCATGGCGAGGTTATCGCCTGATTTACAAGAGTTATTGATTGTTGCCAGCGTGGAGGGGGAGGCGTTCTCGGCGCAGACGCTGGCCGCGGCGCTTGAGCGGCGCTTGAGCGAAGTAGTGGGCCGCTTGAGCAATGAATTGGATCGGGGGCACCGTCTGGTGACAGAGACCGGGACCATGACTGCGGACGGTAATCAACTCGACCGTTTTCGCTTTCGCCACAGCCTGTTCCGCCAACACATGTACAAGGGGCTCGCTAAAACGGAACGGCAGATATGGCACGGTCAGGTGGGGGCGATTCTGGAGAGGACTTATGGCACGCAGAACCATCTCATCGCTCCGCAACTGGCTTTGCACTTCGATCTTGGCGGTGAGCCTGAGCGCGCCCTCAGTTACTATCTGCAATCAGGTGATCAGGCGCGGTTGCTGTATGCCGATGAGCAGGCAATGGCAGCCTACGAGCGAGCGCTGGCGCTGGCTCGGTACTCGGGTAATGATGAGCAGTCCGCTCGCATCCACATGCGCCTGGGCCTCACCTATCACAACGCCCTCGACTATGAGCGAGCGCAGGCATCGTATGCCGAAGGCTTCCGCTTATGGAGCCGGGCCTATTCAGGGCCTGAAGATCACCCCCTTCCCGCCAACCGGCCCCTGCGCTTGATCTGGGGACTGACGGCACGCAATGAGGAACCGACCTTCGACTTCTTCCCCGACCTCTTCAGCGGTTTGGTGGAAGAAACGCCCGCTCTGGAGATCGTGCCCGATATCGCCCATAGTTGGGATGTCCTCGATGGCGGCCGCAGCTATGTGTTCCATCTGCGGGACGACGTTCGTTGGAGCGATGGTGAGCCGTTGACGGCCCATGATTTCGCCTTTGCCTGGCAGCATACCCGTCTGCCCGATCTCGCTTCGGGCCAGCCGTTGTATGAGGTCAAGGGGGGACACGTGCTCGATTTCGGCATCACCGCCGACCTGCAACGGGTGGCGTTGGATATTCCCGACCCCTACACCCTTGTCCTGACCCTGCCCCAGCCAACCGCCTACTATCTCCACCTGCTCGCCCATCCCCTGGCCGCGCCCAAGCCCCGGCATGTGGTCGAGCGCTATGGAAATGCCTGGGCAACGGCAGAACACATCGTCAGCAACGGGCCTTTCATCCTCGATCGTTGGGATGCCAGCAGTGGCATCATACATCTTGTGCGCAACCCAACCTATCATGGCCTCTATAACGGCAATGTTAACCATGTCGAAGCCCTCTATTTCCGGCAACCGCTGTCCTGGCAGGACTACCTGACTTTATACGAGAGTAACCAGATCGACCTGCTGCCAATATTGAACTGGATCCGCGCGGACTTCGAGTTAGCGCGCCGGCGCCATCTACCCGAATATGTGCAAAACCCGCTCTTCACGACCTTCATCTACGCCTTTGATACCAGACGCCCGCCCTTCCACGATCGGCGTGTCAGGCAAGCCTTTGCCATGACTTTCGATCGGGAACAGGGCGCTGCCCGGTTTGGGACACAGGTCAGCAAGCCGACATACGGTGGTTTTATCCCACCCGGCATGCCCGGCCACTCACCTGCTATCGCACTGCCCTATGACCCTGATGGCGCTCGCCGGCTCCTGGCCGAGTCCGGCTATCCGAAAGGTATTGGTTTTCCGGAGGTAGAATTGGTTCAATTCTATACGCCAGGAGCTGACGAGTCATGCCGTTTTTACGTTTCACAGTGGCGGCAGGTGCTTGGTATTTCTATGACGTACCGGCTTCTGGAATGGACGGCGTACTGGCGATACCTTGCGCAGGGGTCGCCACACATCATGTGTATGAATGGTGGCGGCACCTATGGCGACCCGGATGCCTTCATGCGCCAGTCGTTCCGCACCGTGCAGGTACTAACGGGATGGCATCACCCTGACTATGAGCGAATCATCGATGAAGCCGGTCGCTCTCACGATCAGGCTGAGCGCATACGACTTTATCAACAGGCGGATACTCTGTTGATGGAGGAAGCGCCCATATTCTCCGTTTCCTATCATGACAACGCCTATCTCATCAAGCCCTGGGTGAGGAAAATGTCTCTTTCACCGGTAGCTGCAGGTACGATCTGGAAAGATGTCCTGTTGGAAGCGTCCTGACTGAAACTGCCATTGCGAAAGACGGGCGAAGCTGCTTACCTTCAATGACTCGAAGGGGATGCGGGCCAGTTTCTCCACCATGAAAACAATCTATCACAGGCCGGCATAGGGAATCAGGGCTGTCAGCTTGGCCACGGGCAGCAAGAAAAAACGACCGTGGTGGCAATGCCTGCCGCGATCATAATCGGCGTCTGTGCTGGCATCATCAACAGATAAGTATCGAAATATTGCCTAACAGTTGGGCGGCGCTAACAGCACCCTAATACTCCAGCGTACTCCTCCTCTGGTTCGGGAGTAGTGGCGGCGGAGTGGGCGTCCACCCCGCCGGTCACAAACTAGACGGAAATATCCAACGCCTACTTCACCGGACCGAGGGTGGTTGCGGTATGACTTTCCAACACATCAAACAACTTGGCGCTGATATTGCTGACTGCAGGGCTGGCCTTGAGTGCTGCCACGATCGGGCCAGCCAGATACGACTGCGCAGCGGCTTCGCTTTCGAATAGGTATATACCACCTGCCTCGTGTTCTACCTCGTTCATCAACCAGACCTTCCAGCGCAGACCGGGGCAGTCGGCAATCGGTTGGGCGACGTCGAGCCATGCTGCCTCCAGATCGGCTCTTGGAATGCTGAACTTCATATTGACTTGCAGAATTTTCTGGGGCATATCTTTTCTCCTTTCAATGAGTAGTGGCGAATTCGTTGACCATACAGCAGTAAAACTCAGACACATAAAGTGGGCATATCGTATTGACTCAAGTCATTAGCACCTCCTTGCTTGGGATGCCCTGTGGTGACGGCCGCCCAAGTTTGAAATATACAGCCTGGCGGCGGGGGTATTCCGATGATGTGGCACTTCGCGCGGTGTGGTCGCTTCATATGCACCGTCCTGGTATAGCATAGATCGCCTGGCGGCGGTATAATATCAGACATTATGCTGCCTGCAGGCAGCATATAGCTGGCCAGAAACAAATGAGCGATCTCCGGGCAAAGAGAATGGGTTGATCATCAATGAAACTGCATCTATAAACCCTATTCTCAATCCTAAGCGAAGCACTCCCTTGTTGCTATGATCCATATCATATTGAGAAAAAGAGAACACAATGTCATGGCGATGAAGAATCTATCATCGTCCAGTATTCAACAGCCGCATGATCTCCACCACCGTCTCCCAGTCCAGTAGGCAAATCTTTTGACATTGTGATCCCTGTCTGGGCTGGCATCATTAGCAGATAAGCAACGTAGTGTCACCTAATGACAGAGCTGGACGCCCTAGCCATGTCACAATTAGCAGCGAGCCTGGCCCTACCATCTTTGTTCCGTTTTGGCCTGGTTTCTAAATCAGCTGGAAGCGCAGGCTTTGTCAAGAGTCGCCTGAGTCGTTAAAAGGCGACTTGCGAAGCCCTTGATACAGACAAGCTTGCGGCTAGATTCCAGACCAATCAGAACAGAGAACCCCTGAAAATCCTATCCAGTATTTGTAATGGGAGATACTCATGGATGGAAAAACTAGCGAGTAAGATCTTGGGAGAGCTGCGTGAAACGGCGTTGGGGCAGTATCCCTAGCCGACAGATTGGCACTTATGCTATATTGCGGGAAAGGCCTGTGACACCAGATTTCAAGTCCCCCCTTGCCAACAACATGTAGTGGGGGGAAGCGCCGCCAATCACATCGGGCAAGCGCCTCATCCTGGTGATAATCTTCTGAGGTTAACCAGCGTCTTCGGCTTCTTCTTCCTTTGCCAAATCCCAATCCTGCTGTTTGGTGCATTTATCATTTTCATCCAAATGAACGATCATGATGTGTGTGCAAGCCCATTTCTTCCCATCTTCACTTGTCCAGCTAGTCCAACCATGTACGATCCCCCGCTCTTTGTTGGCGCTCAAGACGTCGATCTCAATGATTTTCTTATCGCTCAATTTCGGCGTCCCCTCCCAGACCTCGCGAATCGCCTCTTTGCCCTCGGCCGTCCAGTGATCTCCAAACGGACTCATGGAGATCATGATGCTGCTCTCTGCATAGGTATCCATGACGGCGTCAACATCTCCTGCAGCCCAAGCTTGATGATGAGCGTACCCCCAGGCATGATACCTATCTTTTTGTTTTCCCATCAGATTTCCTCCAGTGTCTGCAATCTTCTTGTACCGATTTGCATAATCCACTATTCATTGGATTCTTGAACATGTCTTTGTTCCTTTCGGCGGAACTCACAATTATCACAGTGCAAGGTGGTACAATCTTTGCCATCCAGCTCCGAATCAATCGAATTATATTTCATTTCATTCAAATTCAGATAGTCCCCCTGTAAAGTGTTGCTGGTCTTTCTGGCCTGAAAGCGGCCATTTCAAGTGATTTTTTACGCTGAAACCACCCAATCTATGTCAGAAATTGGCTTTCAAAGCTCGTAATCATTGTAGAAACACTCAAGAAGGGGACTGCCCAAATTCATAAGTTGATAATTGTGGTCAAAATCTCATGCCGCAGTAGCAACCACATATTTAAAAACATTTTGCTGGATGGTGATGCTGCCATCACTCAGACTGAATGGTTTGGCTGCTTCAAGCATGGCCCCTTTAAGTTTCTCCTTACCTATGACCCGCATCGCACCTTGCATTGGTCCTCCGGCCGCCATAGCTCGCCAAAAGGTCTCGGAATCAGGGTAATGTAAGGGACAGTTAACCTCATCGCTTTTCAACACCGTCAAACCTGCTTCCTCAAATAGGGACTCCAACTTACCAGGCATGGATAGACCAAACGGTCCGGCTCCGGGTGGTGGTTCAGGCAGCGCATCAAGCATTGCACTAAAGATCGCACGAAACTCAACTTTATCTGGGGTACCTAACAAACCGGCGACGATTCGTCCGCCAGGCATGCAGACCCGGCCAAATTCACCTAGTGCCGTCACCGGATCAGCCGCATATTGAATGGAGTTGGCGGCAAACACGGCATCAAAGGCGTTGTTTTCGTAGGGCAAATCTTCAATATCACCCACCCGGAATTCGCCATCAGGGACGCGATCTTGCGCAAACAAGATCATCCCTTTGGCAGCATCAAGTCCAATGACCTGTAGCTCGCGTTCTGCTGCCATTACACATGCGCCACCGCCACCACAACCGGCATCTAGAATACGTTTTCCTGAAGTCACCATCGCTTCGTCTAGCATCGCCTCCCATAACGGCCGGTGCATTGGCTCCTGGAGCAGAGCCCAATCCTGGGGGACTTGTCCCCACAGTTCACCTTGTATACTTGAAGAACCCATCTTGTGTGCTCCTTTGGCTAAGAAGGCCATTGCTTAAAGGGTTGGAGATGAAATTTGTAACCCTGTGCAACCAACGCAGCGGCTACTATAAATGATTAAACCACAAAAGCATTTCCGGTTGGTACCCATCTGTAATAGAATAGGGGTACAAAAGAGGTACAAATGAAACAGGATGAAGCAGGCGACATAATTTCCTTCGGTTACTGGGTTCAGCAACGGCGCAAAGCACTGGACCTAACTCGTCCTGAACTGGCCCAGCGCGTGGGCTGCTCCCCGGTCACCATCAAGAAAATTGAACGGGATGAAAGGCGACCTTCACGTCAAATCGCTAACCTGTTGGCTGACCATCTGATTATCCCTGATCCAGATCGCGATAAATTCATCCGTATAGCCCGCGGCGAATTCGTAGCCGAAACGATATCCTCGCTTGATCTTGTTTCACTGCCGGCCTTCCTGCGGACGCCTGACGCACATGTAAAGCTGGAGGATACTCCCGTTGTTGCTCGCGAAGGTGAGCTAGCCCAGCTCAAGACTCACCTGAGCACGGCGTTAGTTGGTAAGGGAGGTATCGTCTTCATCACAGGAGAGGCAGGCAGCGGCAAAACCGTCTTGGCTCGAGAGTTTGTCCGGCAGGCGCAAGAAGAATATCCTCATCTCGTCGTCGCCAATGGTAATTGCAATGCTCAAACTGGGGTAGGTGATCCATATCTGCCCTTCCGCGGGGTTTTGGAGTTATTGAGCGGAGATATCGAAACCCGCTGGGTCGCCGGTTCGATGAGCCAAACTTATGCCCAACGCTTATGGGATATTGTGCCCAACGTTGTTGGAGCTTTGGTAGACGTGGGACCCGACCTTGTTGATATCTTCATTTCTGGATCGGCTCTGGTCACCCGCGCTGAAGCGGCTGCACCCAAGACAATCGATACGCTGGCCCAACTCAAAACGTTGGTGACTCGCCACCAAACCAGTTCAAGCCCGGCTCACTTACAGCAGAGCGATCTCTTTGCCCAATACACCAGGGTGCTGCAAACTGTGGCGCGCAAGGAGCCGCTGTTGATAATTCTTGATGATCTGCAATGGGCCGACGCCGGTTCAATTAGCCTGCTATTTCATCTGGCCCGCCAGCTTGAAGGAAACCGCATCTTGGTTATCGGTCTCTACCGGCCATCCGATATCCGGCTCGGTCGCCCCTCGGCAAGCTCGGGAGAACCAGAACGCCATCCGCTTGAGCCGGCGCTCAATGAGTTGCAACGCCAATTTGGAAACGTTCAAATCACATTGGATCAGGCTAGGGGGAAGCAGTTTGTCGAGGCATTGCTGGATACCGAGTCAAACCAGCTGAGCACAGAATTTCGAGAGACCCTTTACGGCCAGACCGGCGGCCATGCCCTGTTTACCGTTGAGATGCTGCGCGACTTGCAGGCGCGGGGAGATTTGGTTGAGAATGAGCAGGGATATTGGACTGAAGGGGCGACAATAGACTGGAAAACCCTCCCGGCCCGAGTTGAAGGGGTGATCAACGAGCGCATCAGCCGCTTGCCCGTATCGTTGCAGGAGGTCTTGAAAGTCGCCAGCGTAGAAGGCGAAGTTTTTACCGCGGAAGTCGTGGCCCGCGTACAGGGGCTTGATGAGCTGCAAACGATTAGCCAATTGGGAGGAGTATTGGATAGGCAGCAGCGATTGATAAGCATACAGGATAACCGGCAATTAGAGACGACACACGTATCCCGGTATCGGTTTCAGCACATTCTGTTCCAGAAGTTTCTGTATGACAGCCTGGACCAGGCAGAACGCATCTACTTACATCGGGCCGTGGGTACTGAGCTAGAGAATCTGTATGGTGAGCATGCAGACCCCATCGCTCCCCGCTTGGCCCGACATTTCGCCATCGCAGGAGATGTCCGGCGCGCCTTACACTACTTCACCTCAGCCGGCGATATGGCCATGGCCTTACACGCCCATGCTGAAGCTGTAAGCCATTATCGGCGTGCCATAGAAATAGGGCAGCCAATCGCAGCAGACGACGCGAGCTTGATGTACCTTTATACCCAGTTGGGGCGGGCCCTGGAGTTGAATGCTCAAGTTGATCTGGCCCTAACCACCTATGAAGAAATGGAAAGATTGGCCCGTCAACGTGGTAATCACCATATCGAATTGGTGGCCTTGACGGCACAAGTCACGCTCTACGCCACCTTCACCCCCCTCTATGATCCGGCTCGTGCAGAAATGCTGGCGGAACAAGCGCTGGCCTTGGCTCGTAGTCTGAACGATCAGGCAATCGAGGCCAAAATCTTATGGCTTATGTTGTTCATCTACGAAACCACCAAAAGGGTATCGCAAGCCATTGATAGTGGTGAGCGCTCGTTAGCCCTGGCCCGCCGGCTCGACTTACGAGAGCAAATGGCCTATACCCTTAATGATTTGGGCAGCCATGTCTACCTGGTCGCTGGCCCTTTAGAGCGAGCCAAAACAGTGCTACGGGAAGCCAGCACCTTGTGGCGAGAACTTGATAACCTGCCAATGCTTGCCAATAGCCTGGCGGCTTCTTCGCTTGTCTACACCTATGCCGGTGAATATCGTCAGGCTCTGGCTTTCTCAGACGAAGCGTTTCAGATCAGTCAAGACATTAACAATCTCTGGGGACAGTCATACAGTCGGTTTAGGGTCGGCTACATCTATTGGGAACGGGGCGAGCCGGCTCGAGCCGTGGCTATGTTGGAAAGATGTATCCATCTAAGTGAGTTGGCCAGCTTTACAGTCCCGCAGGCAGAGACTCGCGCCGTCCTTGCCTATGTTTACGGTCAGTTGGGGGCTGTTGAGCGAGGTCTGAAAACAGCCCATCAAGCCCTAACCATTGCCGAAACTCAGGTTCCGCCCTTTCGACTTATCGTCCTGGCCGTATTGGCGCAACTTCATATGTTGCAAAACAACCTGACCGATGCTGAAGCTGTTATCACCAACGGTAAGCAGGACCCTTTTGCAGTTGGATGGTCTCTGCACTACCTGCCGGTTCGACTGGCTGATGGCGAACTGGCCCTGAGACAAGGAAACTTTGAGCGAGTTATCGAAGTGACTAACGGGCTCCTGATCGACCTCCGACAAATGGGTGCACGACTTCATATCCCAAGTGTGCTCTATCTTCAAGGTCGGGCTTGGTTGGGCTTAAACAGGCGGATCCAGGGACGCGAACGCTTACTTGAAGCACGTAGCGAAGCCGAAGCTATAGGTTCGCGTCCGGTCTTGTGGCCCATTCTGTTCAACCTCAGCCAGCTTGAAGATAACCCAGCCAAAGCCCAGGTCTTGCGCCAACAATCCCAGGAGATTGTTGAATATATTGCCGGCAATGTGGATGACGCTGAACTGCAAACGTCATTTCTTGCTCTGCCCGACGTTCGTGCGGTGTTGCAAAAGTAAAGTCCTGTGATGGATTCCCAACGGCTACACCTTTTCAACCAAACAGGATGACCCTAGTCCACTGAGGGAGATGGTTATGAACGCAATCACCTTGCTAAATAATCAGTTTTCTACCATCAATGAAGTGTTGCTTGGGGTAGTCGATGATCTAACAGACCAGGAATGAATTGCACTGTCGGCCCCGGGACAAAACTTGATAGGCTTCATAATTTGGCATCTGGCTCGTACCCAGGATTGTCACGTCCAGACCTTCATTCGAGGCGTGCCGGAGGTGATTAACGCCAGCCACTGGAAAAAGCCAAGAGGGTTTGACGTCCTCGGGTTTTGGTCCTGACATCTCGCTTGAGGTGGCTGATGCAATTGCCCGCTCTACAGAGCGCGAGGCAGTGCTTGAGTATGCTGATGTGATTCACAAAGAAATCACTGCCTGGCTGCACGAACTTGATGAGAGGTATCTTGATCGTGTGCCTGACATACGGTCCCGTATAGCTGCGTTACCTGCGTGCCAAACGAAGGCTGCCGCAGAAGCGATATTTAATTAACCAGTGTTGACATCATTGACCATCGTCAAGCAGCCGCATAATCTCCACCACCGTCTCCCAATTTAGGAGGCCAATCTTGTGACACGCGAATCGGCGTCTGGGCTAGCATTATCCACAGATAAGTCTAGAAGCGTTGCTAACCGCCTGAATTAAGCCGCGCCGCGAAGTGGCGTCGATTTGAATGAATTGTTAGGCCTGCTTGAGACAGACCTTTCTGTTTATTGCACGGATAACTAGACCATAAGAAATATATTCAGGCGCAATCACATCTCGGCGAGCCACCAGCTGTTGCGCAGCACAACCGTTGACGATCCGCCGGATGCGCCAACGCATCACTGCGGCATCAGCGCGAACACACCCCAACTCAGATATTCACGCGTGTAAGCGGCGTAGCGCTCGGGTTCGGAGGTCAGTTCGGCTCGAACATCTTTCGCGAACTCGTCGTCGGGATTGGCTTCAAGCCATCGGCGCATGGTGAGCCATTTAGCCGCCTCGTATCTGTCCCAGTCGTCTTGGTCAGCCAGAACCATTTCAATAACGTCGTAGCCAAGGTGGCCGAAAGATGCGATAAGTTCTGGAAGCACGAGAAAGTCGGAGATTGAGTTAGCAAGACACCCCTTGGCTACATCTTCCGTCGGCGGTAACTGCCGCCAGTAGGGCTCGCCGATAAGGATGATCCCTCCGGTGCGGAGGCTCTGTGCCAGAAGCTCGATAGTACCGATGACTCCCCCGGCGATCCATGTAGCACCGAGACAGGCTGCCACACCGGCCTTGTCGTCTGAGACGTAGCCGGTAGCATCGCCATGGATGAACCTAACTTGATCGGAGACGCCGAGTTCTTCAGCGCGGAGTTTCGCTTGCTCGGTAAACAACTGGCTCATGGCGATGCCGGTGCCGATGACTCCGTAACCGCGTGCCCAGGTGCACAGCACCTCCCCCGAACCGCTGCCGAGGTCGAGCACTCGGGTCCCCGTTTCCAGACGCAGCGCCGCG
>JAAENL010000021.1 GCA_024224435.1 Halieaceae bacterium | reverse complement strand
TAAAAAAGGCTTATTTACAATCGAGTGGGAGTGATCAGAATTTCTAATACATTGATTTATAACAAATAAATCAACCTAATCAACAATATATTCTGCATCGTCAATGGTGTATTTCATGGTATTTACGGCGCGTTGCAAGCCGTTGCAAGCTAGAAAACGTCAATACCATGGAAGGAAATTGATGCTGTCATGGTATCGGCGAGCTTGAACAGCGTGCACCCAAGTACAATCCGGAAACCTGCTATTCGATTTCCATACCCAGAGTTCTGGATGCTCAACGCCAGTTAGTAATCAAACGCGAGTTGCAACTTGCGGGTAACTTTTTGCAGTCGTTTATCGTTTGTCCAAAGCATGGCATCTTCCGCCAATGCGGTTGCAGCAAGTAGATGGATATCAATATAACCGACTCCCAGTCCCATCAGTTGATGACAATCGATATAGTGCAGTACCTCTGCTGGTGAGGCGACAGGGGATTGTGGAAGATCATTAAGTAGTCCGAGGATTTCTTTTCGTTTTTGCAAATACCCGCACGCCAATTCACCGATGACATAGGGGTGTGCCAGCACCTGGCTTCGGTTAAGTAACTCAACTAGCCGGGTATCTCCGGAACGCAGATGGCTGACCCAGATCGAGGTATCGACAAGGATCATTCTGCAGGATCGGACTGACGGCGAGGTATTGGTTTCAGCTGAGGTTCGCTACCACCCAGTCGCGCCAACCGCCGAGCGCTTTCACGCTCTATGAGCGCGCGAAGTCCTTCTCGAACGAGTGCAACTTTTTCGCTCACACCGGTAATTCGTTGGGCCTCCGCCAGCAACTGGTCATCGATGTTCAGTGTGGTTCTCATGAGTAATCTTCCTTGTTAAAAGGCATAAATAATAGCATCAATTGATGATAGATCAGGTGTGCTATTTGCGCAAGGGTACGCTGCAGAGGCTACAGGATCCCGCAAACTGGCGTAGACTTTCTGGCACTGCAGTAACGCAAGGACGCGGATCATGCACCATGTGGCGGCCAGGATGGCCACCCGTGACGGGGATGCTGGTCGTTACCAGCGCCACCGTCCCGAGCAGACACTTCTCTATCGGATCGTCGACAAGTATTACCCGGCATTTGCAGCTCTTATGGCAGAGCAGGGCAAGGAGTTGCCGAGTTATGTGCAACGGGAATTTGAAGAATTTCTCAAATGCGGCCGACTCGAACAGGGCTTTCTGCGGGTGCGTTGCGACTCCTGCCATACCGAGCACCTGGTCGCTTTCAGCTGTAAGCGGCGTGGTTTCTGCCCCAGTTGCGGTGCACGACGGATGGCGGAGAGCGCGGCCTTACTGGTCGATGAGGTACTGCCCGAACAGCCTGTGCGGCAGTGGGTATTGAGTTTCCCATTCCAGCTACGTTTCCTGTTCGCCAGCCGGCCCGAGATCATGGGTCGCGTGCTGGGCATCGTCTACCGTTGCATCGCCACGCACCTGATCAAGAAGGCCGGCTTTACCCGTAAGACGGCCCAGACCGGCGCGGTCACCCTGATCCAGCGCTTTGGCCGTGCGCTGAACCTCAACGTCCACTTCCACATGCTGTTCCTCGACGGGGTGTATATCGAGCACCCCGATGGCTCGCTGCGCTTCCGCTGGGTGAAGGCACCGACCAGCGCCGAGTTGGCCGGGCTTACTCAGACCCTCGCACGGCGCATCGGCCGCTTCCTCGAGCGCCAGGGACTGCTGGAACGCGATGCAGAGAACAGCTATCTGGCTGGCAACGAGCTGGAAGCCGGGCCGATGGAGCAGCTCCTGGGTTCGTCGATCACCTACCGCATCGCCGTCGGGCCGCAGCAGGGTCGCAAGGTGTTCACCCTGCAAACCCTGCCGGCCAGTGACGAGCCGTTTGATGACGGGGTAGGTAAGGTGGCCGGGTTCTCCCTGCAAGCCGGCGTGGCGGCCAGGGCCGATGAACGTAAGAAGATCGAACGGCTGTGCCGGTATATCACGAGGCCAGCAGTGTCGGAGCAGCGCATCATCCAAACAGCCACGAGGTAATGACAAGGCAAAAATATCTGTGCGGCCACGAAACAGGCTTCTATAAATCGCTATCTTTTGTTCTGGAGAGAAAGAGTCTGAAACGGCAGGCGTTGGCCTGGGTTTTTGCAGCTCTTCCCTGAGCGCAATGAGCTGCTGCTTTTCCCGTTCAAGATCAGCCAGCCTCGCATCGATAACGGAGATATCATGAAACTTATCTCCGCTGCGATATTGATCAGGCATGAACTTGAGGTGGTTTGATCAGCGACTCAGCCGGAATACCCAAGCCTTCGTGGAGCTTCCAGATCATCTTCAAAGTCAGCGAACGCTTGTGATTAAGGATCTCGTAAACGCGATTACTTTTGCCGATCATCGGCTCGAGGTCTTTTACGGTTAAGCCCTTGCGTTCCATTTCGAATTTGATCGCCTCAACAGGATCAGGCAAATCCATCGGGAAATGCTTGGCTTCATAAGCCTCAATAAGCGTGACCATGACATCCAGCTTTTCGCCTTCCGGCGTATCTGGTCCAGTCATCATCAGGCTTTCAACTTCTTTTAATGCCGCGCGGTAGTCGGCATCAGTTTTAATCGGTTTGATGTCCATGGTTAATCCTCCGGCGGTTAAATCTTTTGCACATCAATCTTGTCATACTGCGCATGGGTGCCAATAAAGCGGATGTAGACAACCCTGTAGGCGTAGTTGATCCACACGACGAGTCGATACTTGTTTCCAGCAATATTGAAAACCACTCGGCCATGTTTAAGGATACTGGCATTTCTGAAGTCCCGCTTAACCTCGGCAGGCGAGCTCCAGTCGGCATGCAAGGCATGACGGTACCAAGCCAATGTTGGCTCCTTGGCATCCTGATACTCCGGGTTCTTTTCCCAGAAGGCTTTCAGCGTCGACAGTG
>JAAENL010000020.1 GCA_024224435.1 Halieaceae bacterium | reverse complement strand
CACTTGTTGTATCTGAATGGTCGTGACAACCATCCCAACAAGTGCCCACACATCTGTCTTCATCAAGTTTTTAAATAACGTCTGCTACCGCTCGGGCGCAGACAATTGCTGAGGACCTGCCTCAGCAAGGACGCGTATTATACCCATCACCACTCTACAGGCAACAAAAAGTTTCTCTATCTGACAAGGTTATTTGGGGAGTAGCGGAAATACCCGTGGAGCAGCTTTAACCGGCTGAAAAACCACGCTTTTCGCAGCGCCGTAAACGGGACAGATCAACCGAAGCACTCCTGGCCGCAGCCCCGCACGCCTCGATAGACTTCGCGCCAACCGGGGCTGACTCCTATGGCGGGGCGACAACGCTCAATCCTCACCGCCGATTTCAAAGAGGTGGTACTTCTTCTTTCCCAACTTGACCAGATAGAATCGACCCTGAATGGCCTCGGCTGGCGGAAAACACCCAGCTGGATCGCCGTTATCTTCCATTTTCAGCCCGCGATCATTGACCCTGACCGCACCGCGGCCCAGGGCATCTTTGACCTGTTTACCCGACCCGGCCATGCCCACATCCGTCAACAGCTGGATGAGGGTGTCGGGGAACTTCTCCACCTCCAAAGAGGTGCTGGGAAGACCATCCTGACGCAGCTGCTGCATATCACCTTCAGAAAGGTCCACCAACGAGCCACTGAACAGTGCCTCTGTGATCCGCTTGGCCGCATCGACCCCGCCTTGCCCGTGAACCAGCTTCGTCACTTCGGCAGCCAGTATCGATTGGCCCTCGGGACGCCCGTCACGCTCTGCATCCGCTTGCTCTACAGCGTCAATATCGGCCACGGAGAGGAACGTAAAGTACTTTAGAAAACGATAGACATCAGCATCAGCCGTTCCCAGCCAAAACTGGTAAAAAGCATAAGGAGAAGTACGCACAGGGTCGAGCCAAACAGTTCCAGATTCTGTCTTGCCAAATTTGGTGCCATCTGATTTTGTAATCAGGGGCATCGTGATTCCGAATACCTGCTCGCTTTCCTGCCGCCGAGTCAGATCAATACCGCCTGTAATATTTCCCCACTGATCAGAACCGCCTATTTGCAAACCACAACCGAAGCGCCGATTAAGCTCTGCAAAATCATAGGACTGCAATATCATATAGGCGAACTCGGTGAAGCTAATACCCTCACCCTCCCGCTCTATACGCTGCTTGACCGACTCTTTCTGAATCATTGCATTAATAGAAAAATGCTTGCCCACATCGCGCAGGAACGAAAGCACATCAAGCCCCTCGGTCCAATCCAGGTTGTTCACCACCCTGGCTGATTGCTCCCCCGCGTCAAAATCGAGAAAACGCGCTATCTGAACCTCGAGCTTCCTTACCCAGCCCGATACCACGTCGGGTGTATTGAGCTGTCTCTCCTCGGCCTTGAAGCTTGGGTCGCCGATCAGGCCCGTGGCGCCACCGACCAGTGCCAGCGGCTTGTGGCCCGCCAACTGGAAACGACGCAGCATTAACAGTGGGACAAGTGAACCGATATGCAGGCTGTCCGCGGTAGGATCGAAGCCGCAATACAACGTACGGGCAGCACCCTCCAACCATTCGCCGATATCGTCTTCACCGGCTATCTGAAAAATTAGCCCGCGGTCGCGGAGGTCCTGCAACAGGGCACTGCTCATGGGGCAAATGTCCTTGAATTATTACGTGCGCAAAAGGGCGCCAACCATACAACACCCCCCTCCAAAAGCAAGCCCCAAGCCTGATCCGCTTCCGAGCTTTTAACACGGCCGTCAACTGATGCTGGTGTCCGGCACCGCTCGACTGCGTCGCGACGCACCCTCAACGCCGATCGTAAGTAGACTGACTCACTCAAGGAGCTTGCTCCTTGAAATGTATCCGTTTTTTCATATAATACCCCACTAATAACAACAAGTTACCCAGGGGCTATGTTAGGAGCTGAGCAACCACGGGGAGCATCGACTCTCCCACTCCCCCCCGCGCGCTTCACCCGCGCAGCGCTGCTCTTCACCCTTGCATTTGGCCTGCTATTTACCACCGGCTACCTCGATAACAGCACCCGCCACGACTTTGACCAGCAGTGGGAAAGCCTCGACGCCCGCGTGACCCACTCGAGTTCGGGACTCACCCAGCCCGTGAACGATACCGAGGCGTCAAGCAACGCTCCCGTAGTGGCTGATACACCCCCCTGGTTTGAGCAGGAGGTAAGCCGTGGCGATAACCTGTCGATCATCTTTAAACGTGCGGGTTACGATGAGCGCGACCTCAACAACATCGTTAACCAAGCCGAGGATGGACGCTCTTTAGCCAGAATATTCCCCGGTCAGACGATTGCCTTCCAGGCTGACGCCTCTGGCGCCCTGACCGGTGTAAAACACGTAGTTTCACCACTGGAGGAGATCACTTATCGATTGACAGACGCCGGCTTTGAAAGACATGTCGAAACCCGCGCACCGAATGCACGACAGGCATGGACCAGTGGCGTCATCAGCTCTTCCCTGTTCAATGCGGGCCAGGAAGCCGGCGTGTCTCAAGGTATGATCCTGAACATGGCAGCTATCTTCGGCGGCGTAGTAGATTTCGCCCTTGACCCCCGCCGGGGAGACACCATGCAGCTGCTCTATGAGGAACTGTTTTTGGATGGTAAAAAAATCAGGGACGGGGATATTATCGCCGCCTCATTCACCAATCAGGGTGAGACATTCAACGCCTTCCGCTATACCGACGCCGGCGGAGAGACCAACTACTACAACGAGGAGGGGTTCAGCATGCGTAAGGCCTTTCTCATGGCACCGCTGGATTTCACCCGCATTAGCTCCAACTT
>JAAENL010000019.1 GCA_024224435.1 Halieaceae bacterium | reverse complement strand
GCGCTTGTCGGTCTCATTGGCAAACTCCTGCTTGTACGCATTCACCCCTTCCCGCCCGGTGTATATGACCCCGCGGCGATCCAGCATGTAAATGTTTTCGCGACGGGCTCCAAGGTTGAGCAACAGACGCATGCACGCTATGGCGGCGGAGCCGGCACCCAGACAGGTGATAATCGCTTCCTCCAGCCTTTTCCCCTGAATATCCAGTGCATTGAGTAGACCTGCCGCGGTCACAATCGCTGTGCCGTGCTGGTCATCGTGGAATACCGGGATATCGCAACGCTCTATCAGTGCCGCTTCTATCTCAAAGCACTCAGGCGCCCGGATGTCCTCAAGATTGATGCCGCCAAAAGTACCGGCTATGCGTGCCACGGTATCGATGAATTCGACAGAATCCTCGGTTTCCACCTCAATATCGATCGAGTTGATGTCAGCAAAACGCTTAAATAAAAGTGCTTTGCCTTCCATAACCGGCTTACTCGCCAAGCCTCCCAGGTTGCCCAGCCCCAGTACAGCAGTACCGTTACTGATCACCGCAACCATGTTGCCCTTCCCGGTGTAGCGATAGGCCAGGTCGGGGTCTCGGGCAATTTCAAGGCAGGGCTCTGCGACCCCGGGACTGTACGCCAAGGCGAGATCGACCAGAGTTTCGGCCGGTTTCGTCAACTCGATCCGTATCTTTCCTGGCACGGGTTCAGCGTGATAGGCGAGCGCTTCTCGTTTCAGGTCTTTGGACATGGACTGGCTCTACTCAACGGATCGCTGGCTATTAACGGAGCCCGAGAATATAGAAAACGTAGATCGCTCACAAGTTACAGCGAGCAATACATGAGCGATTGAACGGGAACCGGGAACTGCAAGCCGAAGACCTGTTCCCGCCCTCCCGCACTAGCGACTCGATTGCTAGCGCTTTGTTCCGCGATTACCAAACCGCTTGTTGAAGCGATCCACGCGCCCGCCGGTATCAACTACCTTCTGCTTGCCAGTGTAAAAAGGATGGCATTGGGAACACACATCAACATGGAAATCTTCGCAACGGGTAGAGCGTGTCTGTATGGTATTGCCACAGCTGCACGTCGCAGTAACCGTCTCGTACTTGGGATGGATATCCGCTTTCATTGATCTCACTCCTGATCTTGACGCCGCCACCCGACCCATGCCGGGCACCGCGCCGCTCTAGGGGTAAATGAGTCAACCCTGACGGGGGCCGCTCAAAAAATAGGCGGGCATCTTAACAGACGCGGGACGATAAGCAATAGAGGTATCCAATTTGGTACACTGTTGTTCTGTTCTCTACTTCTACCTGTTTTAAAGGGGCGTAATGTCCATACTCCGCCTGGCCATTCCCTCGCCCCTGCGCCGACATTTTGACTACCTGCCACCAGTAGGGGTCGCAGACGCAGCAATTAAGGCCCTAGAGCCAGGCACCAGGCTGCGGGTGCCATTCGGTCGGCGCGAGGTCACTGGTTACCTGCTGGAGGTCTGCAACAGCAGCGATGTCGACGCTAGCGCCCTGAAAGCGGCGCTGGAAATACTGGACGAAACTTCGCTGATTGAGCCCGATTTGCTGTCCCTGCGCCAGTGGGCCACTCGCTATTATCACCATCCTCCCGGTGAGGTATTCAGTGCCCTGTTTCCGAAGCGCTTGCGCGAGGGTAAAGCGACCCGCGAAGCAGGAGAGGCGGGCTGGCAGCTCAGCATTCGGGGAAAGGGACTACCCGGGGGTGCACTGTCCAGAGCGCCACGCCAGGCAGAGGCCCTGCAGCTTCTGCAGGATGCCGCCCTACCTGCCACAACACTAAAAGCGCGCGGTATCAGCAGCACCACGCTGCGCGCCCTGGAGGATCGGGGACTGGTGCAGCGCTGCAAAATTAGTAAGCACTTACAAACCCCAAAATCTATGCCTGGACTATCTTTAACAGAAGAACAGGCGGCCGCAATGGAAGGCATCAGAGCTGCTGGCGACGACTTTTGCTGTCATCTTCTCGAAGGCGTAACAGGCAGCGGCAAGACAGAAATTTACCTGCAGTTGATCGCGGATTGCCTGGCGCAGGGAAAGCAGACGCTCGTGCTGGTCCCGGAAATCGGCCTGACTCCGCAAACACTGGCCCGCTTCCGGGAACGGTTCGAAGCCGACATCGAGGTTCTGCATTCCTCCCTCAGTGATGCTCAGCGTTACACGGCGTGGGAGGCGGCCCGCAGTGGCAGCGCCAGTATTGTTATTGGCACCCGATCTGCCGTGTTCACTCCGCTCGCAAGACCGGGGCTTATCATTGTCGATGAGGAGCACGACGGATCGTACAAGCAACAGGACGGATTTCGCTATTCAGCGAGAGATATCGCAATCAAACGAGGTCAAATTCACGGGTGCCCGGTCATTCTGGGGAGCGCGACACCGTCGCTCGAGAGTCTACAAAACGCGCTCATCGGCCGTTATGAGCACCACCGGCTTACCCAGCGCGCCGGGAGCAGCAAAATGCCCCAAATTACACCCCTGGACGTGCGCCGGCAGCCGCTGGAGGGGGGATTGTCCGGCACGCTGATCCGGGCCATCGAGGACACCCTGCGAGACAGTCAGCAAGTATTATTATTCCTTAATCGCCGTGGCTATGCGCCGACACTGCAATGCCACGACTGCGGCTGGGTCTCGGAGTGCACTGCCTGTGATGCGCGCCTGACCATCCATCGCCGGCGCCGGCAGCTGCGCTGCCACCACTGTGGCAGCAGCGCGGCACTCCCAGCTCACTGTCCCCAGTGCAACAGCAACCAGCTGCAAGCGCAGGGCCTGGGCACTGAGCAAGCGGAGGATTGCCTGCGACAGCGTTTCAGCGGGCACTCGATACGACGCGTGGACAGTGATTCCATGCAGGGCAGAGATGCCATGCAGGAGCTTGTCGCCGAGATCAACAGGGGAGAGCCCTGCATACTGCTGGGCACCCAGATGCTGGCCAAGGGCCATCACTTTCCAGCGGTCAGCCTTGTCGCGATCATCGACGCGGATGCACTACTGTTTAGTGCTGATTTCCGCGGTGAGGAACGTATGGCCCAACTTCTGACCCAGGTCGCGGGGCGCGCAGGGCGCGCAGATATCCCGGGACAAGTGCTTCTTCAGACCCATTATCCGGACCACCCGGCGGTCATCGCACTGACAAGCAGCAGTTATTCTGAACAAGCAGCAAACCTGCTCAGCGCAAGGCGCAGCCTGGGGCTGCCGCCCGCGGGATTCCTCGCCGTGATGCGGACCGACTGCTCCGATGCACAGCTTGGGGAGCAGTTCCTGCGCCAAGTGAAGCAGCAGGTCTCACCGCAACTACCCCAGGGCGCCGCACTTATCGGGCCTCTGCCATCCCCCATGCAGCGCCGCGCGGGAAAATACCGCTGCCAGTTGCTTCTGAAAGCAGACCGCCGCCGGGATGCGCAGCAAGTCGCCGGCCTGCTGGTCGCCAGCGCGGACGCGCTGCCTGCACGCCAGGGCCTGAAGTGGTCCATCGACATTGATCCTCAAGACGTGTTCTAGGTCCGGCACCTGCGCGATCAGTGCAGAACGCTAGCCAGACTGGCCACAAGTGAAGGATAATGAACCCTGCTCAACTCGGTACGACAACCCCTTGAAGTGAACCAGGTAAGCTCTCCCACAATGAAGGAACAACTGACACGGCTGATTCAACAGTCCCTGACATCGCTGCAGGATCAGGGCAAACTGCCGCGGGATGTCGAACCACGCATCCAGATTGATCGCACGCGAGATAAAAGCCATGGCGACCTCGCCAGCAACGTCGCCCTTGCGCTCGCCAAGGCAGCGGGGCAGAAGCCCCGCGAACTGGCCGCGCTGATCTGCGAGGCGCTGCCCCAAGACCCGCTTATCGCACGGGCCGAGATTGCTGGTCCCGGGTTTATCAATTTTTTCCTCTCCGATGACAGCAACCAAGCCGTTGTCCGGGACATACTCGAGCAGGGTAGGGCTTTCGGCAATAGCAGCGAGGGCAAGGAACGTAAAGTGCAGGTGGAATTTGTGTCCGCCAACCCCACTGGGCCACTGCATGTAGGCCACGGCCGCGGCGCCGCTGTCGGTGACAGCATTTGCCGACTGCTCACCGCCACAGGCTGGGATGTGACACGCGAGTTTTACTACAACGACGCCGGAGCGCAAATCCACAACCTCGCACTCTCCGTTCAGGCGCGATGCAACGGCGTCACTCCGGAAGATGAGGGCTGGCCTGACGATGGCTACCGGGGCGATTACATTATCGAACTTGCCAAAGCGTATCTCGATAAGCAGACGGTTGAAGCCGAGGACCGCGGTGTCGCAGGCAGTGGTGATCCCGGGGACCTGGAGAATATTCGCGCATTTTCGGTGGCCTATCTAAGACGGGAACAGGACCTCGACCTGAAAGCTTTCGCCGTGGACTTCGACGTCTATTTCCTCAAATCCTCGCTGTACGAAAACAGTGAGGTAGAAAATGCTGTACAAAAG
>JAAENL010000018.1 GCA_024224435.1 Halieaceae bacterium | reverse complement strand
TGGTCAAGCCAAAATCACCGCTCTCGAGCACTGTACCGTTGAGAATGCCGCTGTCGTTGATGGTTAATCCGGTGCCGCCGTCATCCAGGATAACCCATGAGTAGGGTTCGTCTCCCCCGGTAGCTTCCAGAATCTGGAAATATTCGATGCCCTTAATCGCCTGGTCCAATGCAGTGTTTGTAATCGTGAGGCCGGAGTCTGTAACTGCGAGGACATAGGAAGCGACAGCTCTTCTCCCCACGCTATCTTCAACTCGAATGGTCAAGCTGAAATCCCCGCTCTCGGGCACTGTACCGTTGAGAATGCCGCTGTTGTTGATGGTTAACCCGGTCCCGCTATCATCTAGGATGGCCCATGAGTAGGGCTCGTCTCCCCCAGTAGCTTCCAGGATCTGGAAATATTCGACGCCCGCGGTAGCCTCGGCCAGCGTGCCGGGCGCAATGCTAATCTCTCCGTCACTGTCAGGGTCGTAAAAACTGCCTCCCCCGCCCCCGCCACCACAGGCGATGAGGGTAAACACGACGGCGAAGAAAATAGCGAGACGGCTGATGATGTGAGCGCCTTTGATGGTCATTGTTATCCCCTGCTGTCTGCCATTATTTAGCAGATCGTGTGGCTTTATCGGCTTTTGTCGATCCCGCAGCGTTTGTCTCTGGGATCAACCTGTAAACACTACCGCTCCCTAGAGCTTAGCACGACCCCGGCCAAAAACTCGATTCATAACATGACGATAGACACTTTTTGTGATTATTTACACAAGGTTTATAGCGGCGCTTCGGCAGGCGTTTACCCCGCGGCCTCCAGGGTGCCTGCTGCGGTGTTGGCAGGTACCTTGCGAGTGCGCCGCCGTGCCGGCTTCAGTGGCTCCGATGCTTGCGCCGCCACGGGCAACTGCTACCATCGGCGCGATGGCAGTCCCCTCTACATTATCTGTTCAGCTCTCCGTGTCGATTGTTCTACACGACAGCTGCCTCAGTCTTTTGCACAGGACCCTGAGCAGCCTGTCGGTCGCCGCAGGGCGAGCGCAGGATTCGGGCCTGTTGGGGGACCTCACGGTGACCCTTGTCGACAATGCGTCGGGCGCGACTTACCGCGAGCAATTAGCGGCTCTGGTGAATGATTGGCCCAGTGATGACTTACGACTGCAATGCGAGTGGCAGTCGACTAATCGGGGTTTCGGTCCCGGCCACAATGTGGTGATCCGCGAGCTTGATAGCGATTACCACCTGGTTCTTAACCCGGATGTGGAGCTGCAGCCAGACACCCTGCAGGCGGGTCTGTCCGTCCTGCAATCACACAGCGATATTATCCTGGTTAGCCCTCGGGCGGCTGGCAGCAACGGTGAACAGGAGTTTCTGTGCAAGGGCTACCCGAGTGCGCTGGCGCTGCTGCTGCGAGGCTTCGCCCCGCGGGCACTGAGCCGGCTATTTCGACGGCGCCTGGACGCTTATGAGTTGCGTGATCGGTGCAGTGGTGATGCGCAAGTGGAGGTCCTTATAGCCAGCGGCTGCTTTATGCTTGCCCGAACCGCTGAGCTGCGCGCGGTGGGGGGGTTCAATGAAAAGTTTTTCCTCTATTTTGAGGACTTCGACCTGTCCCTGCGCCTGCAAAACAAGGGCCGGCTGGTGTTTGACCCTTCAGTACGTATTGTGCATCACGGTGGTTATGCGGCTACCAAGGGTTGGAGGCATCTGCGCTATTTTGTCGCATCCGGCATCCGTTTTTTCAATCATCACGGCTGGCGATGGATATAGTGCTCCCGTCTTTGCTGTTAAACTACCCGTTTATGAGGTCGTATTGTCATGGATAGTGGTTCGCAGGAAATGCGGCGCTTGGCGTATCTTGATGCACTGGGTGTCGACACCTATGTCTCGCGCGGGCAGCTGCCGGGTGCTGCACCAACGCGGCGCCTGGCTATTGTGCCACCTGTGCAGCCGGCAGGGCGCCCGGAGTCCAGCGGCCAGCCTGCTGCGCCACCGATGCCGCGACCGAATGCGGGTCAGGCCGCCAGATCGTCGCAGCCGGACAGCGCGGCGGGCGTAACGGCTGTTACCCCTGCTGCGTCGGTTGACGTGCCGCGCTTCAGCCTCACCGCTATTCAGGCAGGAAACTGGCTGTGGGTAGAGGAGCTGGCGGGCATGCCTCTCACCACTGAGCAAGTGCAGCTGGTTAAGTCCATGGCAGGTGCGCTGGGTCACGCTGAGGGCTCGGTTAAGTCCGCTCTCGGGCAGCCGCAGGTGCAGCAGTTCGACTGGCCGATGCACAGTAATCAGCAGTTGGATCAGGGTGAGGCATCCGCCCGTGCCGCGGTTGCCGGTTTTATCGGGCGCAAGCTGGAGGAATCGGGCTGTCGTGGCCTTGTAATGATGGGTGGAGGGTCTGCGCAGCGGGTGTCTGATTTGGGGTTCCCATCAGTCAAAATCGAAAGCAGCGCGGAACTCCTGCAGCGCCCAGATCTGAAGCCCGCCGTATGGCGGGCGCTGCGGGCGCTGGTCACAGCAGCGTGAAACGGTCGCGGTGCTGATATGACAGTACCCTCAGGCACTGGCCGCGCTGAACCTTATACAACACGCCCAGGTACACAACGGGATGCTGCGGTTATGGCGTCTATCAGCGCCGCGGTCAGCCTGTCGCCGTGGAGTGAGGAGCGCCTGTTGGAGGCCTGCTTGGACGAACGGATGATCGGTCATGTGGTACGGGTCATCGAGACAGCGGATGAAGTGCTTGGCTTTGTGGTTTACGCCCGCGTGCTGGACGAGGTGACCGTACATGAAATCGCCGTGCGCGCCGAGTATCAGGGGCGAGGCCTTGGCCAGGCGCTGTTATGCAGCGCCCTGCGGGAGATGCGAAGAGTCGGTGTGGTTCGCTGCCTGTTAGAGGTGCGTGAGTCCAACCAATCCGCCCGTCGCCTTTATCAGCGCAACGGGTTCAGCATAGACGGCACGCGCAAGCAGTATTATCCGTGCGCGGATGGGCGAGAGGACGCTCTGTTAATGTCCGCGCAACTATGAGGATTGAGCAATGAATGTGCTGGAGACCGAGTGGTGGAGTATGGCGATTCCACCGGAGTGGTGGGCAGATGCTGAGGACGATAGTGTTCTTGTAGGCGACAGGGACGATGTTGGCTGTATTCAAATCAGTACACTGCATCGGGATTCGGGCGAGTTCGGGCGAGATGAGTTGGCCACTATCGCGCAGCGTGAGTCGGAACAGACGCTGACGTGGGAGTCGGTGACATTGGGGGAGTTTGCCGGCGTTACCGGCCGCTACCGTGAGGAGGACAGTGCGATGCGCGAATGGTACGTCGCCAGCGGGTCGCTGCTGCTATTCATTACCTACAGCTGCGACACGGAGAACGAGGCGATGGATGACGCCGCTGTCAATGAGTTGCTGGATACGCTTATGGTGCTGGAACGCAGTGCCTAGGATACCGCGCCGGTCACTCTGACCCGTTTTGAGCCCTTGATCGGCCTTTCCTTTAATGCGTCCTGGCGCTTCTTGATCATGCTGTCGATAAGGTTTTTGAGCACAATGATCAAGCCGGTAAATATGAATGCGCCCGGCGGTAGAATCGCCAGCAGGAAAGGCTCGTAGTTCGGCAATACGACGATTTTCCAGTCAGCAGCTAGCGAACCAAACAGCAAATCCATGTTGGCAAACAAAGCGCCGGTCCCAGCTAATTCGCGCATCCCTCCGAGCACAATCAACACAGCAGCAAAGCCCATGCCCATAGCAAGGCCGTCGTAAAGAGCAGGCCCCAGTGAGTTTTTTGCAGCAAAGCCGTCGGCGCGACCGAGAATGACGCAGTTGGTGGTAATCAGTGGCAGGAATATCCCGAGAATTTGAAACAACTCGTAGGTAAAGGCCTGCATGAGCAGCTCGATACAGGTCACCGCCGCCGCAATGATCATTACAAAGGTTGGCAGGCGTACGGCGTCCGAGACCACGTTGCGAATGAGTGACACTGACGTGTTGGAGATAACCAGTACCATGATGGTGGCAACGCCAAGGCCAATAGCGTTCACCACGCTACCTGTGACCGCCAGCAGGGGACATAAACCCAGCAATTGAACGATTGCGGGATTATTTTTCCAAAGGCCATTGACCGACAGATCCTTATAACTGACTTCTGCCATTAGGATTGATCTCCGGTGGGGTCGAGCTCCTGCTCGCCAAACAGTGTCTTCCTGTTTGCCTCGACAAATTGTAAAACTCTGAGGGTGGCTGATACAACCGCTCGCGGCGTAATGGTGGCTCCGGTGAACTGGTCGAAAACTCCCTTGTCTTTCTTCACGGCCCAACCTGCCTGTTCCGGATTTTGCAGGGAGCGCCCATCGAAATCCATGATCCAATCGGATTTCTTTAGGTCTACCTTATCGCCCAATCCTGGTGTTTCACGGTGCGCCAGCACTCTGACGCCGGCGATACTGCCATCGCGATTTACGCCGACAATCATGTCGATCACGCCGCTGTAGCCGTCGGGAGCGACGGCGGGAATTATGGCTGCGACTACCTCACCCTCTTCGCGAGCGAGATAGATTTTGCGGTCTTGCGTCAGCCCCAGTCCGTCAGCGGCAGGCCCGGTATCAAGCGTATCGTCCAGCATCGAGTTGTCGTGACGGGAGCGTGGCACGATTTCCAGTAATGCCCTTTCCTCCGCCATACGTTTCTGCTGGGTGATCTTGTCCTTGGTAAACAGGAAGGTTCCCGCAATCAACGCGGTGGTGCAGACTGCGAACAGCGCAAGTAGCAGACTGTTTTTGCTAATGGACTGCCCCAACATTATTGTTCGCCCCGCTTGCTGTGCCCGTAGGTTCGTGGCTGCGTGTAGTAATCGATAAACGGTGCAGCAAAATTCATGATTAACACCGCGAAAGCCACTGCATCGGGATAGTTTCCTCGCACCCGGATGATATAGATGAGTGCGCCTATCAATGCGCCGTAAATCAGGCGTCCGCGCAGTGAGACCGCAGAGCTAACGGGGTCGGTAATGATAAAGAATGCCCCAAACATGGTGGCGCCGCTGAGCAGGTGAAACAGCGGAGATCCGCCGCTAGCGGAGCTGCCTCCGTCATAAAACAGGGCGGATAACAAAGTGAGAGTGGCCAGCATGGCGATGGGTGCGTGCCACGTAAAAACGCGCTGCTGAATGAGCCACAGACCACCGGCGAGAAAGGCTATGTTGACCCACTCCCAGCCGAGCCCGCCCCAGCGGCCAAACAGCGGATTCTGCGACCATAGATCTTCGATGAGCAGGCTGCTGTTTTGCTTTAATACATCCAGTGGTGTTGCCATCGTGATGCCGTCAAAGGTGGCAGGTAGGAAACATGCTTGCACGGATTCGAGAAAACCGGGTGTGGCGGCCAGTCCGCGCGGTGCTGCCCAGCTCGTCATTTGCACCGGGAAAGAAATCAGCAATATGACGTATCCGACCATCGCCGGGTTGAAGGGGTTGTAGCCCAGTCCGCCGTAAAAATGTTTAGCCAGCAGAATGGCGCTGGCCATGCCTGTGGCAATCAGCCACCACGGTGAATAGGGCGGAAGTGCTATACATAACAGGAAGGCCGTGACCAGCGCGCTGAGGTCGGACAGGTAGAACCCGATAGGTCGTCCCCTCAGTTTCAGTGCAAGTGCTTCAAAGGCAAGTGCGATCACGCTGCCGAACAGGATGTTGACGAGGGTGCCGTAACCAAAAAACCAGGTCAGTATCAGGATGCCGGGAACGGTTGCCACTAGCACCTTGAGCATAACCCGCTGGGTGCTCGCTGGCCCGTGGGCATGTGGGGACGAGAGTCGCATCAGGGCCATATCAGCTTGTCTCGCTCAGTGCCTGTTGTGCGGCTTCGACTTTTTGCTCAAGTCGTTGGACAGTAGAAGTGAGCGCCTCGATGACTTTCTCTTCACCAGCGGACGCCTGGCTTTGTGCCAGTTTGCTACGCGTTTTTTCCAGTCGCTGCTCGAGTTTTTCCAGATCAGCCTTTGCTTCTTCGGCAGGGCTCAGCGCTGCTTCGGCCTCTCTGGCGGCCATAGCTCTCTGGATAGCTGCTTGCGCTGCGTCGGTAGGCTCACTCTCGGGTGCTACAGCCGCATGCGCCTCCCCAAGAGCGGCGAGCGCTTTCTCCGCAGCATCCAATTTGGCGCGAGTTTTGTCCACTCCACTCTGCAGTGCGTCGACCAGATCGCTGCCGTCGACTTTTGCCTCCTCGAGTTTTTTTGAGGCGGTGTCCAGACGTTTGCGCGCGGCCACTACGGTTTTTTCCAGTTTCTCCTGTTCGCTCTCGTTTCCGCCCCCCTGTTGGGCGGCTTTCTTCGCTTGCGCTCGTGCGATTGCTGCCTGTATTGGGTCTTCCCCGTTGCCGTCGTCTACCGCGGACTTCGCACGCGCCTCAGCAGCTTTTTTGCGGGCAGCGCGCTTGGCTTCCTTATCGGCTTCCGCCTGCTCGAGGCGCTGTTGCCGAGTTTCAAAGCGTAAGCGGGCGTGCTCGGCTTTTTCTTGCTCCTTGCGCTGGTGCAATATGTCGGCCTTGGATGCGCGGTAGTACTGTACCAATGGAATGCTGCTGGGACAGGCGTAAGAGCACGCGCCGCACTCGATGCAGTCGAACAGGTTGTGGTGCTCGAGCTTCTCAAATTCCTTGCCCTGGGCGAACCAGAACAATTGCTGGGGGAGCAGGCTTGCAGGACAGGCCTCCGCACACATGCCGCAGCGGATACAAGCTTGCGCAGGGGGTGGTACAGGTAGTTCCTGTGGCGTGGGAGCTAACAGGCAATTGGTAGTCTTGACCACGGGCACTGAGGGATCTCGTACCGTCACACCCATCATGGGACCACCCATAATGAGGCGGTCATTTTTTGATGGCTCATAGCCAGCTTTCTGCAGCAGATAGCTGACGGGTGTGCCAATCAAAACCTCGAAGTTTTGCGGCTCATTCACCGCTTCGCCAGTAACCGTGGTGATGCGTGAAATCAATGGCTTGCCTTCAACAACGGCTTCGTAGATTGCCACCGCACTGCCCAGGTTCTGGCACACGACACCGACATCAGAGGGTAGACCACCACTGGGTACCTGCTTGCCGGTCAAAATTTCGATCAGCTGCTTTTCGCCACCCGAGGGATACTTGGTAGGGAAAGACGCGATTTCGATACCACTGCCTTCAGCCGCTTTGCGCAGTGCGGCGATACCCTCCGGTTTGTTGTCCTCTACCCCTATGACTGTTTCCCCGGGCGCAATCAGGTGATGCAAGATCTTTGCGCCCTCGATGATGCGGTCGGATCGCTCGCGCATCAGCATGTCGTCGGCGGTGATATAGGGTTCGCACTCGGTGCCGTTGATAATCAGGGTATCGATTGTGATGCCGGCCTTCACCGATAGCTTCACCGCACTGGGGAATCCGGCACCGCCCATGCCTGCTATGCCGGCGTGGCGGATAAGCTCGAGCAGTTCTGCTTTATCAAGAGACTCGTAGGGGCGGGTATCCGGCAGTGGGGCCCACTCATCCTTGCCATCGGTGGCGATTACGATACAGGGTGCCGAATGGCCGGAGGGGTGCGCGATGAGCCGCTCTTCGATCGCCAAAATCGTGCCGGAGCTCGGGGCGTGCTTGGGTACGCTGACAAACCCGAGCGCTTCGGCAATGACCTGACCCTTGCGCACGTGGTCACCGACCCCAACGACTGGATTGCTGGGCGCGCCGATGTGTTGCGAGAGCGGAATCACCAGCTCAGGTGGTATACCAGCGTCTGCAATGGCTGTGCGCACAGATTGGTGCTTGTTCTCCAGCGGATGAACGCCACCATGAAAATCAAAAACTTTTCTCATGCCGCCTTGTCCTGGCGCGCGCCACTCTCGATGCGGTCAGTGGCGATGATTTCAACCTGTCGACCCACGGGATCAGGAAGGTGCCACTGCCAGTTTTGCAACGAGGGTGACTCGTGAAGCATATCGATACAATCGACGGGGCAGGGTTCTACGCACAGGTCACAGCCGGTGCACTCGCTGGTGATAACGGTGTGCATTTGTTTTGCCGCGCCAAGTATGGCGTCTACCGGACAGGCCTGAATACACTTGGTGCAGCCGATGCATTCATCCTCGCGAATGTAGGCGACCGCGGGTGTATTTGCCTCCTCCCCGTGCTCTTCGTCGAGGGGCATTGGCTCTACATCGAGCAGGTCAGCGAGGGCTTGTATGCCGGCTTCTCCGCCAGGGGGGCACTTGTTGATATCTTCCCCATCGGCGATGGCCTCAGCGTAGGGACGACAGCCAGGATAACCGCACTGACCACACTGGGTTTGGGGCAAGATATTGTTGATCTCATCCGCGATCGGGTTGCCTTCGGTTTTGAAATGAACAGCAGCAAAACCGAGCAGGGCCCCGAAGGCGGCGGCCATGCCTACCAGAGCGAGCAGAGCGCTTAACAGCGGAAACTGTAGGAGAAAATCGATCACTAGCGTCTATACCAGTCCTGCAAAACCCATAAAGGCCAGGGACATCAGCCCGGCGGTAATCATACCGATGGCCGGCCCCTTGAAAGGTTCCGGTACATCTGCCACGGCAAGCCGTTCGCGCATGGCGGCAAAAAAGACCAGTACGAGTGAGAATCCTGCGCCAGCGCCAAAACCGTAGAACAGTGCTTGCAGGAAGTTGTGGTCCTTGCTGACGTTCAGCAGTGCCACGCCCAGCACCGCGCAGTTGGTCGTGATCAGGGGAAGATAGACCCCCAGCACCCGGTGCAGAAGTGGACTGGTTTTGCGAACCACCATTTCCGTGAATTGCACTACGACTGCGATGACCAAAATAAACGCGATGGTTTTCAGGTAGCCGAGTCCCAGTGGCATCAGCAGCAGGTGGTAAGTCAGGTTACTGACTGCCGACGCCAGCGTGAGTACAAAGGTAGTCGCCATGGCCATACCCATGGCTGACTCCAGTTTATTGGAGACACCCATGAACGGGCACAGTCCGAGGAACTGCACCAATACAAAATTGTTGACCAGAATCGCACCGATCAACAGGATTGAATACTCTGCCAGCATGAACGTGTCACTCGTAGCCTCGCGCCCCTTGTGGACGGAAGCCAACTCGTTGATTTAATGTCGCTATTTTAGCGATTTTGAAAAACGAAACCAGTCTAATTTTGTAAACTAATGTCCATTAGTCTACTGTTGCCCCGGGTTTACTTCACCTGCATGCCGGGCTGGGCGCCATCATGGGGCTCCAGCAGGAAAATATCCTTGCCCCCCGGGCCTGCTGCCAGCACCATACCGTCGGATATTCCGAAGCGCATTTTCCGCGGAGCAAGGTTTGCGACAACCACCGTCAGCTTGCCCACCAGGTCCTCCGGTTGATAGGCGCCCTTGATGCCGGAGAACACCTGGCGGTGGTCCTGCCCATCACCGAGGTCGAGCCTCAGGCACAAAAGCTTATCGGCACCTTCAACGTGGTCAGCGGACACGATTTTGGCGACACGCAGGTCCACCTTGGCAAAATCTTCGAATTTGATGGTTTCCCCCTCAGTATCCTTTTCCGCTCGAGCGCTCGCAGGCGCGTTGGCCGGTGTGCTCGATGATTTGCTGGCTTCCACCATCGCCTCCACCTGTGGCATCTCTATCCGTGTCATCAGCGGTTTGAACTTCGCAAGCTTGTGCTCCAGCAGGGGTCCGTTCAGGCTCGTCCAGTCGAGCGAGCAGTTGAGAAAAGCCTCGGCCTTCTCGCTCATCGCGGGCAATACCGGCTTCAGGTACGTCATCAACACGCGGAAAAGATTAATACCAACACTGCATGTGTCATGCACTTCCCGCTCCGTGCCTTCTTCTTTCGCCAATGCCCACGGTTTTTTCTCATCGATGTACTGATTAGCCCGGTCTGCGAGAGAGATCACTTCACGTATTGCCTTGCTGAATTCTCGTTGCTCGTAAAGTGCCGCGATTGTGTCACCACGCGCGGCAAATTCATCCCAGAGCGCGTGTTCGGCGCACTCGGTTGACAGAGTGTTGTCATAGCCCTTGCGCAGGAAGCCAGCACAGCGGCTGGCAATGTTGACGACTTTGCCGACTACATCGGTATTGACACGCTGCACAAAGTCCTCAAGGTTCAGGTCGATATCATCAATCGAGGCGCTCAGTTTGGCGGCAAAGTAGTAGCGCAGGTACTCTGCGTCCAGATGTTCGAGATAGGTGCTCGCGTTAATGAAGGTGCCCCTGCTCTTAGACATTTTGGTGCCGTTTACGGTCAGGAAACCATGCGCGCAGATGGCGGTTGGAGCGCGCAGCCCCGCGGAATCGAGCATAGCGGGCCAGAACAGGCCGTGCAAATTGATGATGTCCTTGCCGATAAAGTGATAAAGCTCGGCGACGCTGTTCTGGCACCAATATTCGTCAAAATCGCGTCCACTTTGGTCGCAGTAATTCTGGAAGCTGGCGTTGTAGCCGATCGGTGCA
>JAAENL010000017.1 GCA_024224435.1 Halieaceae bacterium | reverse complement strand
TTATCCTTTCGCACTGAATAGGTGCTGTCATCCGCCACCGCAGCTGCCGCAGAGGGTACCGCTCGCTCAGGGTCGTACACAGACGGGTCCTGATTTTCTACTCGATACATCAAGTTACCCTTCAAACGATTATCCCAGCGGATTGACCAATCGTCAGGGGTATCAAATTTGAAAGCCTGTGTCTGCAGACTGACACTGGCAGCAACCGCCAGCAATGAGTAAGAAATCAGCTTTTTCATATTTCTGCGTCCAAAATTTTGTTTTCTACAGTTTTCTCACCAGTGCACTGCACGGTTGCGAACTCCCCGCGGCACGCCGTTGCGTGATGCCCTGTACCGGCCGCGCGGATTCTACCTTACAACAATCATCACGCCAACATGTAATCCCGACACGGACAGAGGGGCACCGACTCAATCTTCTCCCGACGCCTTGGCAGGTTTTATAAGGAAGACAGCTAATGCTGGCATCAAGATCAGGGCGCCGAACATATTCCACAGGAACATGAAGGTTAGCAATATACCCATATCGGCCTGAAACTTAATGGGTGACAAGGACCAGGTAATGACGCCTGCGGCCAGAGTAACGCCTATTAGTGCCACCACCCTGCCAGTGAAATTCAGGGTTTCATAATATGCGGTGGTAAGATCCTTACCCTCCTTGGTCTTCGCCAGTATTACCGTTAGGACATACAGCGCATAATCCACACCGATGCCCACACCCAGCGCAATTACGGGCAGAGTCGCCACCTTGACGCCAATGCCCAGCCAGACCATCAGAGCTTCACACAGAACGGAGGTCAGCATCAAAGGCAGGACAGCGCAGACCACGCCAGGAACGGACCGGAAGGTCAACAAGCACAGCAGAATGACTGCACTATAGACATAAATGAGCATCTCCCACCAAGCTCGGGACACCACTATGTTGGTCGCCGCCTCAAACCCTGCACTACCCGCTGCACCAAGGAAATCGATATTGGTTGTTGGCCACTCTTCCTTAAACGCCGTCAGTGTATCCACGACCCCCGTCAAGGTAGCGGCCTTGTGGTCCGACAAATAAACCAACATCGGCCATAACGAACAGGCCGGATCAACGTAATCGAGGTTAGTCAGCTCGGTGACGGCGAAATTGATCGTGTCCTGGTTACGAAACAAAGCCGTCCATTTGGGAAAGCCTTCGTTGATACCCATCATGATATCTCGGGTTGCAACGTTCAGGCCTTTCACGTCCTCGACCCCGTCGAGCTGCAGCAGCCGCCACTCTAACTCATTGGCCAGGCTCAGCCCCTCGAATAGCACACACTCATCCGGCGCCGTTTTAACGATTACGGCAAATACGTCGTTACTGACCGAGTAATTTTCGATGGTATAAGCCACGTCTCGGTTGTAGCGTGAATCCGGATGCAGCTCAGGCGCCCCCGGATCCAGGTCACCGATCTGCAAATCCTTGGACACATAGAAACCACCGATCGCGAGCAGGACACTGACCAGAATGGCAGCAGCAGCGGGCCCCTTACGCGTAAAAGACAACAGAAAACGCCACAGCGCATGCATATCTTCCTGGCTTTTAGGCGGGCTGCTTGCCCGCTCGGCACAGCGCTTGCCCACACCCGTATAGGACAATGCCACCGGAATCAGTATCAAATTGGTGAATATAAGTACTACCACCCCAATACTCGCGGTGATCGCCAAATCCTGTATGACAGGGATCAGGATCAGCATCAGAACCGCGAAACCCACACCGTCGGACAACAGGGCTGTAAGCCCCGCGAGAAACAGGCGACGGAAGGTGTAACGCGCTGCGATATAGCGATGTGTTCCTCGGCCTATGTCCTGCAGTACTCCATTAAGTTTTTGTGCGCCGTGACTCACGCCGATGGCGAACACCAGAAAGGGTACGAGGATCGAAAAAGGGTCTAACTCGAAGCCTAGTGTTGACAGAATACCCAGCTGCCAGGTTACCGCGATCAATGTGATAAAAATCACCATGACCGTGGAACGAATGCACCGTGTGTAAAGAAAGAGCAACAACGTAGCAATCATCACCGCAATGGCGAAGAACCCTATCACCGCCAGCAAACCATCGAGCAGGTCGCCCACCAATTTCGCGAACCCCGTGATGTGTATTGTCTTATCCGGATCATCCCCCGCGAATTGCTGCCGTATTTCCTCCAGCCTGTCACTCAGTTCGGAATAGTCGATACGCTCGCCTGTCTCTGGGTTTTTATCCAACAGCGGCGCAATTATCGTCGCGGATTTAAGGTCATTACCGACAAGGTCGCCAACAATGCCTGCACGCAGCATGTTGATGCGCACCTGCCCTATCGACGCAGCTGAATCCGCGTCAAAATCGCCGGGAATGACTGGCCCACCTTCAAACCCCTCCTCAGTCACCATGCGCCAGCGTGTATTGGGCGTAAAAAGGGATTTCATTCCATTGCGATCCACTCCCGGGATAAAGAAGATTTCATCGCTTAGCGCTTCGAACAGCCTAAGGTTTTCAGGCGTGAACAAACTGCCCTCTTCAACAGAAAGCACAATACGCAGGTTATTTCCAAGCCCCTTCAGCTCGCCCTTGTTGTCCATATAATTGAGAACGAATTCATGCGCCTTGGGCAGCGTCTTTTCAAACCCAGCCTGCAGCTGAATCTGGCTGGCCTGAAAACCGAGAACCAGTGTGATAACGGTGCATAAAAGCAGGACAGCGCCCCGGTTATTAAATACCAACCGCTCAAGCAGAGAACCCGATTGAAAATCAAAGTCAGCGAGATTCGCGATGACCGGCAGGTCTGATTGTTTTCCATGTGCCATTAACGAGACTCCGCGGTCGATTATTCGGGCAGTTTAAGGTGAGTTATGCCTTTCGGACCACCGACCAGGAGCGACCCCGGCGAGCCTTCAGCTACAGCGTATATTCGGCCGCCATTACCGATCGAGAGTCTACGAAAGCTGCGCCCGTCGTCCTCGCTAATCAATATCTGTCCACCGATAGTAACGGCTACCAGCCTCCCGTCAGCAAGGCGGGTGGAATCGACTACCGCAGCGGACGGAGGTTTCTTAACCGCAGACCAGGTCTCACCCTGGTCCTCAGTTCGGAACATCCTTCCGCGTAATCCTCCGAGGACAAGATTTCCCTCAGCAGTATCTATCACGGTAAAAAAACTGCCGTTAAAGGGGATGTTCTCCACCTGTTCTCCGGATCTTTCATTGATATCACCAATAATAAAAAGCCCGGCTTCGCCACTCAGAAAAAAGCGACCTTCCTCCGGCAGAGGGGCGAAGTCAAAAATATGGTAAAAGCCATCGTTTTCAACATTGTGCATAACCGGCTGCCAGTTCTTTCCGCCGTCTATCGTGCGCAACAGCATGCCGTAGGCGCCGCCGGCATGGCCGAACTTATCCGTGTGAAAGTGCACGCCAAACAGGGGCTTGTCGGCCCCCTGAGAAATCGCGAACTGCATTTCCTCGACCAGATAGGCATAAAGATCGTTATCGGGCTCCGCCTCAGCCAGCGGCTCGTAGAACTCAAGACCCTCTTGCCCGTAGCGCAATCCGTCAAATTGCAGATCCCAGGTCTCGCCTCCGTCCATTGAGTGCAGGATTACACCCTCATGACCCACTGCCCAGCCCAGTTGCGGAGTGGGAAAATCAATATCGACGATGCTGCTGCGCACGGGTACTTTCGCCTGAGTCCAGGTCTCACCGTCGTCATCAGAATAAAGAATGTGTCCCTGGTGCCCGGTAGCAAAAATCCGCTCATCAAACTTTTTGATGCTGTATATCAACGATGTCGGAGCTAGTTCGCTTGGTGCAGCCGGGAGTTGCAACACATCGTAGCCAGCAGCGCTCACACTTGCGGACAAGACCAGGGAGACGACCATAAAAAAAATCTTTGTTGCCATATTATTCTAACTTCCAATGTACTGCTGTCCCGCGCTGGCAGGATTGCCCGCAAAGTGTCTAACGGACACCGCCCTGGCGCGCTATTTTATACGCTTAGTCCTTGGCTAGGCAATGCAGCGATGCCATATCTGTGGTCTTTACTGGAACACGCACGTTACACCGCATCCCTAATACGGTCTGGAACACCGGCGCCGAGTTTCCGCGGGGCAAGTGCGCTCAGGCGGCCACAACGTGTTTGAGAAGTGCACCGTAACCTTTGAAGGCAGGCACATTATCAAGCGCATGCCGCCTTTTCAAAAGCTCGCGCAAAGCTCGTAGCCGATAACAGGGTACGCTCGCCATAAAGTGATGTTCCAGATGATAGTTGACACCGATGGGCACCATGGCCCAGCGCTGCCACCAGGGCGCGTCTACAGAACGGGTGTTCAGGCGAGTGTCGGGATCGTAAAGATCAGGCACCGCGGCATGCTCCGCCACCTGCCGAACACGGATGATAAGCATGAAAAAAGTCATGTAGGCGGTCACCCACAAAAGATACGCCCAAGGTATACCTAAAGCGCTGAGCACGAGAAGCAGCAGCAACTGCGCAAGGTAAGGCCGAAAATAGGATAGGGCCAGAGCATAATCACCGCGTTTTAAGGTTTCGACAAGGCGCATCGTCATGAGAGAAATTAGTTTGTAGCCCGTTTGCCCGGTCAGATCGCGAATCACTTTCCGCTTAAAACTCTCCCGCGAAATCGGATACGCCTGATAATTGGATAAATCAGGGTCCGCTTGGGTGCCAGCCTTGCGGTGATGCTCCAGATGCCCGCTGGCATAGGATGGCTGATCATTCATAGTGGGCAGCGCGCAGAGCCACTGACCGACGAAATCATTCAGGGCCTTGCTTTTGAAAAACGTGCCATGACCACACTCGTGCATCAGCACAGCGAGCCCCATTTGGCGCCCCGCGAGCAGGATTACAGCCGCTATAATAATAAGCGGGTGCGGCCAGATCGCCGCAACGAGAAAAATCGCCGAGATCAACAGCCAATTCCCCAGCACTATGCCCCAGGCGCGCCAATCACTCCTGCGCGTGAAATACAACACTTCGTCACGAGACAGATAATCACTCACCTCCATCGAGTATTCCTCTTCCGGTCCGCACGCTAGCGTCGCGTCTGCTAATTTTTAACCAGTTCAGGGGCCAGATTTTGCATCTGTCTGCGGATACCATCGCGCCAGTCTACCGAAGTCTCCCCGATCAATGAGTGCATTTTTTCCAGATCGATGCACAGACTTCCAAACGCCTCGGGATTATCTTTGAACACTGGCTGAAAACCGGTAATTTCCGCGATATATGCGCACCATTCCTCGATACTGACTTTTTGTGATCCGCCAAAATTCACCGTGGTGACGTCGGTGGATGCTGCGCCCAACAGATAGGGTATTTTTTCGATGTAGTCATCTGCATGCAGTGGGTTGTAGTAGTTAGGCTTGTCCGGGTGCAGATCAATCGCAATGCCCTGCTGCATCATCAGCATGTGATAGTACATCCAGCCACCGTTGTCCCCGTAAGGGACACTGAGCCTCGCTATGGTTGTTGGAATGCCATGCTCTTTCGCGACAAATCGACAGACTGTCTCCGCCGCAATCTTCGAAATGCTGTAGGTCGGAAACATCATCCGGTGATTGTCTCCCAAGGGCGCACTCTCGGGCCGCGGCTCATGGCCGACGTATTCGTAGACTGCCGTCGACGAAAAATGCAGAAAAGCTTTCACTTTACGGCAATGCACCATCAGGTGACCGAGACCCTCGGCGTTTGCTGCGAGGTCGTACTCAAAATCACCGCTTTTGACCACAGCAAAATTCATTACATAGTCGAAGTCATCTGGTAGACCGGACAAACTTGTCGCGTCTGCCAGATCAGCCTGCAAAGCGGTCGCGCCCAGGCGTTCGATCTGCTCGCGCTGCTCCGCCTTGCGGAACCGAGCAAGGGCATAGACATCAGCAATCGCTGCAATGTGCTCGACCCACGGCAATGCCACTTGACCCGTAGGGCCTGTCACCAGAATTTTTTTGCCGGATAGATCCACAGGACTCACAGTCATTATCGCACTCCTCAATAGAACCAATACCGCAGGCGTGTCAGTTGCCGCTACGTCACCGCCGAGTGAATACGGCCGCACGCACTACTCGTTGCCAGCGGCAACCTCCGCCCTGACAGAGCTCTGTCGCTAACCTCTTACAGACTAGCCATCCACCGGAGTCTTGCACCAAATCCACAAGAAAAGGCGTCTCACATAACAACGGCGCTCTTAAACTGTGGCCGCTGATGTACAATCAATAGCAGTCTGGGACAGCGCTGTTGGTCCCGCTAAACTAGACCTCAAGGGCCCGATACCCCAGACCGTCGTCCTCCGCCAATAACTGCCCCAGTTGCTCCAGTTGCTGCGTAGCATTACCCAATGAAAAACTGATCAGCTTCGCCATCAGGAAAAACCGATGAATGGGGTACTCCACATCCGCACCCATACCGCCGTGCAAATGTTGAGCTGTGGAAACAACGCGGTGAGCCGCGTCACAAGCCCACCACTTCGCAATGCGGACTTCAGCCCGGGCATCGACGCCTTCACTCAAGCGCCACATGGCGAGCCAGTAAGTGGAGCGAATCCCTTCCACGTCAATATAACTATCCGCCATGCGCATCGCCAGCGCCTGAAACGTTCCCAAGGGTATGCCGAATTGTTTGCGTTCGCTGACATACTCCGCTGTTCTGCGCATCGCCTCCTCCGTAACACCGACCTGCAGAGCACAATGGCCAACGTTGGCACGCTGCAGTAGCCACTGCAGCATCTCATCACCCCGCCCGGGCGCGCCCAGGGCGGCGTCTGCAGGGAGCTCCACGTTTGATAGTGTCACATTCGCCGCACGCTCGCCGGACAGCCCGATGTCAACCCCCGTGACGGTAACTCCCGCCAAGCTGGTGTCGACAATAAACATGGTCGTCTCGCCCTCCTCACTCTGCGCGGGCACGAGTATGTAGTCTGCAACAGCACCATCGGGCACAGCGGAGCGCTCGCCGGTCAAAATCCATCTGTCGCCCTGCCGTGACGCCCTAACCTCCGTGGCCACCGCCACATTCATCCCGACCTCGGCAATGGCCGCGCTGAGCTTACATGCTCCTTTCGCGAGTTCGCCCAAATATCGCGCCTGCTGCTCGTTAGTGCCAAATTCTGCAATCGGCAGACCACCCAAAACCAGCGACGCATACACCGGGGTCGGTGCAACACGTCGCCCCTGCTCCTCTAAAATCAAACACAATTCGATCAACCCAAGACCGCTTCCACCGCAGGCCTCGGGTGCGGCTATACCCAGCAGCCCCTGCTCAGCGAGAGTCTGCCAGAGGCTTTCATCATAGGTATTTCCGGTGCGCGAAAACTCGAGCAAAAACTCGTCCGTTGCCCGGTCGGTGAAAATCTGGAAGGCCAGCTCCCGGATTGCGTTCTGGTCTTCGCTGAAATTGAAATCCATGTTCCTTTACCTCAGTGTGCCCTGACCATCGACGTCAGGTTGCGTGTGTAATTGAGCTGTTGTTCATCAGGATTTTCAAGAAACAACGCTCGGTAAAACATAATGCTGAGCAACTCTGCGAACTCTTCTGCCGACACGTCGGCCGCGCGCAGTGTATTGCTCTCATTTATAAAATATTCGCGGAGCAGGCCCTCGCCAATGCCTGCGAGGGAGTAAACGGTAAACAGTGCCTGGTGTGGGCGAAATCGAACGTCAGGGAAAAGGCCGGGCATCAGGTCAACGAGCCACATCAATTGGCCACGATAATTTTCGCGCAACAAGCTCGAAAACTCCGGATCTTCGTCGCCCAACTGTAGCAAACAACGCATTATCCCTGGTCGCTTTGCATAACTGCGAACGATCACCAGATTGTGTGCAAAAATTCGCGCATACCAGTCGCCCTTGGGCACATTTTTCTCCACTTTACCCGGGTCGCTACTCGCCATTGCAAAATCGGTAAGCACTTCACGAGTGAGTGATTTCAGATCACTGAAATAGTGATAGAAAAGCCCCTGCGCTACGCCCGCCTCAGTAGTCACGTCAGCAATCCGCATCCTGTGATAGCCGTCTCGCTCCAGCACACGCAATGCCGCCGCTTTCAAACCCGCCCGCGCGCGCTCTCCCCGGGCACTGCGGGCACCCGGATTCTTCTGCTGCTTCGTGTTTGCTGTAGCCATCTACATAAAATAGTTGAATTTGAATTCAAAATCAATATTATGTGAGACATAGATTCAAAGGAGTACTGACATGTTCGTCGATTACACTGAGCACCAGCGAGAATTACGCAGGGAATTTCGGGATTATTTCACCGACCTGGTCAAACCTGAATACCGCGAGGAACTGCGCAATGCAGAGAGCGGCGACTTGTACAAAACACTGATCCGAAAGCAAGGCGAAGACGGCATGCTGGCAATAGGCTGGCCTGAAGAATATGGTGGCCGCGGTCTAACCGAAAGCGAGCAACTTATTCGCTATGAGGAGGCGCTACTGGCGGGGGCGCCCACCCCGTTTGTTACGCTGAACACGGTGGGGCCCGCCATAATAAGTCAGGGCACCGAAGCACAGAAAAAACGATTCCTGCCCGGCATCGCAGCTGGCGAAATGCATTTCTCCATCGGCTATACAGAACCTTCCGCCGGCACCGATCTCGCAGCACTCAGTACATCTGCGGTGAAGGACGGAGACAACTACGTGGTCAACGGCAGTAAAATTTTTACCAGCGGGGCGGAGGGCGCAGACTATGTCTTCCTCGCTGTGCGAACCGATCCAGACGTTAAAAAACACAAGGGCATCTCGATACTGGTAGCCTCCACCGACGATCCGGGATTTTCCCGCGGGTCCATTGAAACGCTTGGCGGCGTTCATACCAATGTTACTTACTACGACAACGTGAAAGTGCCACTAGACATGATCGTGGGAGAGGAAAACGGCGGTTGGCGTTTGATTACCGAGCAACTTAATCACGAACGGGTAGGTCTAGCTGCTTGGGGTATTCAGGGCTGGAAATTATTCCGGGACGCGCTGACGTGGGCACGCTCAACGAAAACGGCCGACGGCAGGCGCGTAATTGATGATGCGAGCGCCCAACGCAACATCGCTGAAGTTTACGCGCACTTAGAGGCCATGCGGGTAATGAACGCGCGCATGGCCTGGCAGTTGGATCAGCAGGAAATGAACCCGGTCTTCCCGTCTGCTATCAAAGTCTACTCGACGGAGATCATGATTGAGATATGCCGGCTCTTGATGGACGTGGTTGGCCCGCATTCTTTAATCGCAGCCGGCAGTGACGGCAATGTTCTGCATGGCAATCTGGAGCATGAATACAGACGAGCCACTATCAACACCTTCGGCGGCGGCGTGGTCGAAGTGTTGCGCGGGCTGGTTGCCACGCACGGCCTTGGAATGCCCACGCACAGGTAGCATACAGACCACATCGAGGGAGCGCGCAATCGCTTTGGCCGTCAATCGGATCAATCGAGTGCGCACTTCCCCTTTTTCAGTCACATTACCCCTGAAAGACAAGGTCTTCGATCTTGCCGCTTGCAACTAGAAGAGGACTATTTTTCAATGAATGAACAAGAACAAAAAGCGTTCGAAGATGAAATTTATGCCTTCGTCGGGAAGGTGGTATACCCCACTACACCCGCCCCCGATGACATAAACGAGACGATGATTCGGCAATGGTCAGAGATACTTGGCGAAACCAATCCCGCCTATCTCGATGCCGACTGGGCTGCTAACAGCTCTCGCGGCCACACTATCTCTCCTCCCGCCATGATGTACGTCTGGGGTCAGGAAGGGTTTCAGGTCACCAAGGGGCGCGCCCCCAACGCTATGTCCACCCTGGTAGAGACTTTCAACCGGCACGGCTTTACCGGCGTCCTGGGTACAAACGTAAAACAGGATTACATGAAAGAAAGCTGTATTGGTGACAACATCTCCGTGCATATGGTTATCGACAATATTTCCGAGCGCAAAACAACCGCTCGCGGTACCGGTTACTTCTTCGAAACGCTTTCTACCTTCACCGATCAGCACGACGACGTGGTGGGAACACAGCGCTTCAAGGTGCTGAAGTTTATTCCCCAGGAGCAACCAGCTGCAGCTAGTGATACCGATGCGCTTGCAGTGCCTACGCGCATACCCTCACCCCGAGGGCACGACAACAAGTGGTGGTGGGATGCCTGTGACGAAGGCAAGGTGCTGATTCAACGCTGCAAGAGTTGCCATACACTGCGTCATCCGCCGCGTCCGATGTGTGGAGAATGTCAGTCCATGGAATGGGATTCTATCGAATCGACACTTGATGGCGAAGTCATGTCTTACACCTGCTTGCGTCATCCGGTGATTCCCGGCTATCCCAAGGATCCGATCTGCGCAGTTATCAAGCTCGCCGAAGGTACACATTTTGTCGCCAACCTTGTTGGCTGCGAATATGAGGACCTGCGCATAGGTATGAAAGTGAAGGGCAAGGTCGAACAGGTAGACGAAAAAACCATGCTGCCACAGTTTTATCCGGTCTAGAGGACACAAAACAATGAGCGAATACAAAACACTCACTGCAGCCGACGTTTCCGTCGGTGATAAATTGCAGTCGACCGATATTGATATCTCCACCGGCCTTGTTGTCTGCGGCGCACTGGCGACGCGTGATTTCGAACCTGTACACCACAGTAAGGCTGAAGCGCAGGCCGTGGGACTGCCGGACGTATTCATGAATATCCTGACAAGCCAGGGGCTGATGACGCGCTTCGCAACCGATTGGTCTGGGCCCGAAGCCACCGTGAACTCCATTGATCTAAAACTCGGCGCCCCCAACATACCCGGGATGGTAATGGCTATGACCGGAGAGGTTACTGCTGTCAACGGGGACACCGTAGACATCAACATCCTTGGAGAAAATAACATCTGGGGCATGCACATGCAGGGCACCGTTCAACTCACTCTACCGAAGGAGCTATAGCCGTGGTTGCGAACATCAAAGACAAGACGGTTATCGTCGGAG
Organism: Halieaceae bacterium; assembly: GCA_024224435.1. GTDB lineage: Bacteria > Pseudomonadota > Gammaproteobacteria > Pseudomonadales > Halieaceae > Marimicrobium. Next base: position 13,385 of record JAAENL010000017.1, on the reverse strand, counting down.
CGTACAACACCAAGTTCAGCAAGAGCTCTGGCGTATCCGAGCTTTCCCTTGCAGCGCAGGCCGTAAAGGGCGCGATCGATGACGCGGGCCTCAAGCCCGAAGACATCGACGGCATGGCAACCTTCACAATGGACACCAACGATGAGATCGAGGTCGCCCGTGCGGTGGGCTGCGGTGAACTGACTTTTTGGGGCCGCTCGCATTATGGCGGAGGCGCAGCGACCGGCAGCCTGCACCAAGCCGTGATGGCGGTCTCTACTGGTATGGCAGAGTGTGTTGCTGTATTCAGGGCGCTGAACGGCCGTTCTGGGCACCGATTTTCTGATGGTGTATCCGGTGCTATCACCACAGCAGATGCGATTCACTGGGGTTGGTATATGCCCTACGGCTTGCTGACGCCCGCTAGCTGGGTTGCAATGTTTACGCAACGCTGGATGCACAACACAGGCGTGACAAGAGACGCCCTGTTCGAAGTGGCGCATGCAACCCGCGAATACGCAGTAAAGAATCCGAACGCATTTTTTCATGAACGTCACTTCGACCGCGAGGAATACGATAACGCGCGCATGATTGCCGACCCCCTGCAATTATTCGATTGCTGCCAGGAAAGTGACGGGGCTTCTTGCGTTATCGTCACAACGCCCGAGCGCGCCAGAGATCTCAGACACCCAGGGGTCAGCGTGCGCGGCGTTTCCCAAGCTGCAGCTCCTGACCAAGAACAAATGACGTCGTTTTATCGCGAGGAGTTCGCGGGTATTCCAGAAATGGAAACAGCGGCTCGCAACTGTTATCAAATGAGCGATTTGACCGCGGACGATATCGATGCGGCGGTAATTTATGACGCGTTCTCACCTATCGTGCTTTGGCAAATGGAGGCATGGAATTTTTGCGGCCACGGAGAATCCGGCGATTTCGTGCTCGATGGCGCAATGCGCCCAGGCGGACGCCTGCCCTGCAACACGCATGGAGGCCAGTTGAGCGAGGCCTATATCCATGGCGTCAACGGCATTGTGGAGGCTACGAGACTGGTGCGAGGCACCTCCCTGAATCAGCCGAGCAAAGACGTCAATCATGCACTGGTCACATCAGGCGTCGGCATACCGACCGGCGGGGCCATCCTGGGAAAAATGAACTGAAGGCAGCAGGAGAACAACAGTAATTGACAAGGACGTCGCCTCATGCGAAAAGGTTACCAGACTTGCGCTTCGGCACTGCATTTAATCTGTTCACGCACACGTTCGCGTCTTCCTTGCGAGCACACATTAGCGCTTGGCACGCCATAAGTGGGATCGCCACTAAAGGAATCTGCACCATGAAGAAAAATACTCTGTGCATCAACTCAGGCCGCATACTGCCCGCCATGATGATATTCATAGCCCTGTTCCTTAACGCTTGTAGCGACAGCAACAACAACTCTCGGGCGTCAAACACAACCTCTCTTGGCATTCCCGGAGCGGCCAACGACACTGTTTTACCTGTTCCTGCAGCACTCGTAGAGGGGCCAATCGACGGTGCCCCTGTTCTGGTGGGCACATTTATCGACCTCCCCGGCCTCGGCTATACCACGGAAACCGAGTACCTGGTGTCGGGGAAAGCAAGTGCCTATGTCAACGTGAACGAATTGCAAACCGACGGCAAATGGGAAATAGCGGCAAGTGAGACAAGTGATTACAAAACCCGTGTCGTCGTAATAAGGCCGACGGAAGCTGCTGCATTCAACGGCACGGTCATTGTGGAATGGCTGAATGTCTCAGCAGGCTTCGACTCACCTCCGGACTGGCTGCAAGCCCACACTGAAATCACCCGCAGTGGATTCGCGTGGGTCGGTGTGTCGGCGCAAAAAGTTGGTGTCGATGCACTATTGGACGGCACAGCTTGCGCAATCAACCCCACGTGTGTTGGTCCAGACCGTTATGCCAGCCTCGCACTCGATCACCCCGGGGATTTTTATTCCTATGATATTTTCTCGCAGGTCGCGCAGGCACTGAGAACACCCGGTGCAACATCTCTACTGGGGAACCTTGAGGTAAGCCACATCATAGCGGCAGGTGAATCACAATCTGCTGGCCGTATGTTGACCTATGTCAACGCCTTCGCTCCCGCGCACGCCATGTTTGACGGCTATCTTATCCATAGTCGCACCGCGGGCAGCGCGGGTCTGCAACAGGAAGGTATTGGTATTTGTGACGTCGCAATTCCGACGCCGGACATTGTCAACGTCAGGGACGACCTCGGCGTGCCGACAATCATGCTGCAAACAGAAACCGATCTTTTCATCCTTGGATCCTACCCGGATAACCAGGACGACAGTGATAACTTCAGACTTTGGGAGGTCGCTGGCAGCGCACATGCAGACCTTTACACGTTTTTGCTAGGCCGCCAGGACGATGGCACTAACCCCTCGTTCACTGCAGTAAGCGAAGAGCAAATCCCCGTAAACTTCCCTCCCTTTACGGTAATCGACTGCACCCCGTTTCCGGTCAACTCCGGTCCACAGCGCCTGGTGGTCAATGCGGCTTTCCGCGCCCTGCACAACTGGATTGTGGATGACATTCCGGCACCGCAAGCCGACAGGCTGGAGGTAGCGGGCAATCCAGCCGCTTTCGTCAAGGATGAATTCGGTAATACCCAGGGCGGCGTCCGGACACCCTACGTGGACTCACCAATCGCGATACTGGAAGGCGAAGGCCAGCCGCAGAGCGACTTCTCTGAGGTAGAAGGCAACTGCGACATCAATCTGGACAACGTGAACTTCTGCTTCCTGTCCGGTACCACATCTTTGTTTAACGCAAACACTCTCAGTACCCTGTATCAGAGTAATGAAGCGTATATCGAAGCCCTGAATACAGCGACCGACGAAGCCGTGAGCAAAGGTTTCTTGCTGCCTGAAGATGCCGCACTGATCAAGGCAAACGCGGCAAACTCGAACATTTTCGAAAATGCCCCCTGATTTACATCGTAACATCGCCCCTACGCCACGCCCTCTTATGATGTGAATTGATGCGGGACCCTAAACACCCTAAAAACTAGGGCGCATGTTCAAAAACCTCGTTATAGAAGCCTCCGTGAAAGCCGAAAGGCACATGGTGTTCAAGTGGAATAACGGCAATCTCTGCCTGCATATCTTGCGCATCGACAATCACAATCTCGCTTTTTCTTCGCTCATGGTTGTAAACAATTGAGAGTAGGTAACCGTCATCCTCTGCATTACTGCCAGCGCGCGGAACAAAGTTGGCCTCCGAGGTAAAACGCCCCTCCCCGTAATCGTGTAACGACATCTCACCGGTATGATGATCAAGCTTCTGCATGGCATTGAACCAGTAAGGTGTGCCGTTTTCGACGATGGTTCCCAACCAGGTATAACGGTTTTCAAGTCCCGTTTTATCGGGATGCCAAACAGGAAACTCACCCGCCAGTGCGCCGTTGACTGGACTTCTGCTGGCACAGCCCGAGTCGAGGTTAAGGGTAAAACGGTTCAGAACCGCACCATTCTCCTGAAAACGGAAATCGTCGCCCCGCTCGGCAAACACATCTGACAGACCGTCCATTACGTCCATTTGGTCAACACAAAGCGCATCGACAAACAGTTCGCGTCCGCTGACGTGCGCATTGCCCAGATGAAATCCAAAAAACGCGTCGAATTCATACTCTTTGACTATGTCACCGTTTTCGAGGTTCATGACGACTATTTTGGTTTTTTCAGCGCCGTCAAAATCAATCGATTCCAGAATACTGCTCAAACCGAAGAGGAATCTGAACGGCCTCCGCATAAAAGCAGGACACAGGACAAATACGGCGTAGTTTTCGCTAATAGCAAAATCGTGACACATCGAATAATCGCCCACATACTGTGAGCGATTTGCACACAACTTACCGCTGGAATCGATTCGATAAAAATGCAACTTTGGCTTGGGCACCCCAAATACGCCGAAGTTGTAAAGTGAGCCCGTACGGGGATCAAGGCGAGGGTGCGCCGAGAAGGGCTGACTGGAGGTCAGGCCGTTCTCATAGTTGTACTCTCCAATAGTCTCCAGCGTCGCCGGGTTTAGCTCCCATGGCTTACCCCCTTCCCACAGAGCCAGCAACTTGCCGCCGTGGAGGATGACGCTGGTGTTCGCTGCATTACCCGGAGCACGAAACATGTTTTTCAGCATACCACCTGGAATTTGCGTTCCAACGCCGCGATACAGGATGCGCTGGGCGGCAGTCTCGTTGACATATTTCGGAGTCCGGACATAACGGTTCTTGTAGTGTATCCGGCCGTTTGTGATGGTGACCGCGTTAATCATGCCATCGCCGTCAAAAAAGTGGCCGTACTGCTGATTACCAATCTTGTTACGGCCCACGCAACTGAGGAACAGCGTGCCCTCGATATCAGTCGGCACCTCACCTTTAACCGCAGCGGGATCGATCCATAGAGACGTCTCATCGTGCAACGTCTCCCACCCCTGTAGCTCGCAACCCTGATGCACGCGGGGCTTACTGGGGATGTCGTTCTTGAGCGCAATATTCATAGCTGATCCTCCTCCCTGAGCCGCAGGTCCCGCGTCTCCCTCCTGACGTTACTCCTTTGCCGGAGCCACTTCAATGTTCGCTCTATCGTGTCAGGCCAGACAGACACCGCCATACCCGGACTATTTCGTTTCGCCGACGAGCAGATGGAAAGGCCCTGCCCTGTCTTATGACAGGACTACACGTAGATAATAATGAGCTCGTAAATGAGGACAGGACGTTCATCCTGGCCAACAACATGGATATGCTGTTCCAGAACCATTTTGGTCCCCTTTGGTGATGCACTCACCTCCCTGACGCGATTACGGCTGTGCACCAAACTGCCAACCGGCACCGGGCCAGTGAAGCGCAGCTTGTCCGAACCATAGTTCAACACGCTGTTAAAGCCGGTAAGCTCGTAAGCCGCTTTACCACGCATTTTCGGCATCAACACCAGTGTCAGAAAACCATGGGCGATCGTTGTTCCAAAGGGGCTATCGGTTCTCGATTTTTCCACGTCCACATGAATCCAGTTGTGATCTCCCGTAAGGTCGGCAAATTGGTTTACCAGATCCTGTGACACCTCCAGTGGTTCGCTCCAGGCGCCAAAATCATCGGACACCAGCTCTTGCAACGCCTCGATATCATCGTATTGATACTGTTTCACAAATTCTTCCTGCTCGCGTGATAGGGAGAAAACATCGTACTAGGGCGCCCGCGGCCAACCAAAGAGGCGACAGCCTAAACAGCTATACCATTCACGCATTCCAACCCGTGTAACGGTGCCGGGAACGCGCCAAAAACGGCAAAATACCGACCCTGATCAAGCTGCACATCTATCGAACGGCGCCTGCCGTCTAGTACACTGTGCGCCCACTATATATTACGTGGCAGACGCAGTGCGCGACTGCACGACAAGACGAGGAAAAACCCCATGCGCGAAGCCGTTATCGTAGAAGCAGTGAGAACACCGATAGCCCGAGGAAAACCGGGAGTGGGTGACCTGTGCGACTTTCATGCCACCGAGTTGCTCGCCCTCTCCTATCGAGAATTGGTCAAGCGCGCGGGGCTGGATTATTCTGACGTCGACTATCTTGCGGCCGGCTGTGTTACCCAGGCCGGCGAACAGGCCGGCAATATCGCCCGCAACGCATGGCTTACCATGGGCGAAGATTACACCACAGGAGGCACCACACTAGACAACCAATGTGGCTCTGCGCAAACTGCCAACCACGTTATCTCCGCCATGGTAGGCTCCGGTTCAGTCAATATCGGCATCGCCGGCGGCGTCGAGGCCATGAGCCGCGTCGGCCTCGGCGCCAACGTCTACAACGGGCCCGGATACTTCGTACCCGAAAACTGGCCCTGGGATTCTACACCCGATCAATTTTCCAGTGCCCAGCGTATTGCCGACAACAGGGGCATCACGCGCGCGATGGCAGACGAACTCGCCTTCAACTCCCAGGCCCGTGCCAAGCGAGCGTGGGAAGAGGGCCGCTTTGATCGGGAGGTGTTTCGCGTTGAGGCACCGATTCTCGGAGAAGATGGGACCCCTACTGGAGAGACACGCACGGTCAACCGCGATCAGGGACTGCGCGATACGACCATGGAGGGTCTCTCGGGATTGAATCCTGTCATGGAGGGGCAAATCCATACGCCCGGCAACTCCTCACAGATTTCCGATGGCTCTGCCGCGGTACTGTGGATGACGGCTGACGAGGCCAAGGCGCGTGGACTGAAACCACGCGCCCGCATTCTCGCTGACTGCGTTGTGGGCACCGACCCCTATTTTCTGCTGGATGGACCAGTGGACGCCACCGCCGCCCTGTTCAAGAAGACAGGGATGAACCTCAACGACATCGATCTGGTTGAAATCAATGAGGCATTTGCCGCGGTCGTTCTGTCCTGGGCACAGGTTTACGATGCCGACATGGACAAGGTCAACGTCAACGGAGGCGCTATTGCCCTGGGTCACCCGGTCGGTTCTACCGGCGCCCGACTGATCACGACGGCACTGCACGAGCTGGAGCGGTCGGATAAATCAACCGCGCTGATCACCATGTGCTGCGGTTCCTCCGTGGGCACCGGAACAATTATCGAACGTATTTGACGATCCGGGTTCGCCACAGGCGACCCCTACTACAGCAAGGAGATTTTCATGGGAGACCTGACAGGCAAAGTTGCCATCATCACGGGAGCAGGCCGCGGACTTGGCCGCGAGGAGGCGCTGCAACTCGCGCAGCAGGGCGCGCGAGTTGTGATTAATGATATCAACCGTCCTGATGCGGAGGAAGCAGCCCACGCCACCGTAGAAGAGATCGTTGCCTTTGGCGGCGAAGCCATCGCGGTATTTGGTGACTGTGCCGACAGCAATGATGCCGAAAACCTTATGAAGACCGCTTTAGATACCTATGGGGATCTCAATATTTTGGTCAACAACGCTGGCCTTTGTCGGGACAAAACAGTCTTCGGTATGAGTGATGACGAATTTGATTCTGTGGTCCGTGTGCATCTGCGCGGTCACTTCGTAAACATGCGCAATGCTACCGCCTATTGGAGAAATAAAGCCAAGTCGGGTGAGGATGTTTACGGCCGTCTGGTCAGCACGTCCTCCGAAGCCGCAATCTACGGCTCCGCAGGTCAGCCAAATTATGCCGCCGCCAAGGCGGGCATCATTGCCATGACAATGGGTGCAGCACAGCTGCTCGACAAGTACGGCATCACCTGTAATGTCATCATGCCGCGAGCGCTGACCGACATGACATCCGGCGGACAAACAGCCGAGATGTTTGCACCCCCGGAAGACGGCAGCTTCCACATGTTTGATCCGGCCAATGTCGCCCCCCTTGTTGGCTACCTCGCTTCGCCGGAGGCAGGACGCATCTCCGGAGAAGTCATGGTGGTCTGGGGCAATGAAGTCTCTATTCTGGAACGGCCCAAATCACTGGATGCCATCGCCAACCCCAAAGGCGCCTGCAAGTGGGAAGTCGATGACCTTCATTCAGCACTGGCATCACACTATGATGAGAACTATGTCACCGTCTGGGGTGGCTACTCGGTTCCCCCTTACTAGGCCCGGTCTGGAGGTGACGCCTCTCCGCTCAAATATCAATAATATTTGAGCGGACAAGAATCCCTCCGTCGACCACCAGGTCATGTCCGGTGATAAACGACGCGCGTTCAGAACACAAGTAAACTACCGCGTCTGCAACTTCACCTGGCTCTGCGAGGCGGCCCATAGGGTGAGCACTGAGCGTCTTCTCGCGCAGTTCGGGCATTTGCTCCAGGTAAAATGCCATGCCTCCTGAGTTGATCCCTCCGGGACACACGGTATTCACTCGAACACCGCGCTTTGCATACTCCACCGCCACGGTTTTACTGAGGTTGATGACGCCCCCCTTGGCCGCCGCATATGCCGATTGGTGCGCTTCCCCGCGCATCCCGGATACTGAGGCAATGTTAACGATCGCCCCTCCTCCAGAGGCCTCGATAAGCGGCAGCTGGTATTTCATACACAGCCATACGCCCCTGAGAGACACGCCCATACAGCGATCCCACTCACTCTCATCGAGAGCGGTGACGGGCTTATTGGGCACACCGAGTGAGGCATTATTGGACACCATGTGCAACGCTCCAAAATCCCGGCGAATGGTCTCTATCACGCGCTGCACATCGTCGGCCTGGGACATATCCGCCTGCACGGCAAGACCCTCCCCGCCGGCGGCCTCCACCCGCGCAAGGGTCTGTCGAGCGGCATCACCATTGATATCTGCTATGACGACACTGGCGCCTTCCGCGGCAAAAGCGTCCACAGTGGCGCGACCGGTTCCGGCACCCCCTCCCATCACCAAAGCAATCTTACCTTTCATCACGCGTCTCGATGCCCCCCATGCCGCAGTGCGCTAACTATTTACCCGGTTAACCCGCTACGACCGGCCTCATGCGGCAGGTGTCAACGCCAAGGGCATATCCTTGAACCCATGGATCATATTGGACCGTATGAAGACCGGTTCAGCACTGGATTCCACCTTGTCAAAATGACGGAAGAACTCCTCAAAGAATATTTTCGCCTCCAGGCGAGCGAGATTGGCACCCAGGCACAGGTGTATGCCGTGACCAAACGCGAGATGGGGATTATGCTCCCGGGCGATATCGAACTCGAGCGGGTTGTGAAATACCTCCTCATCAAAGTTCGCGGAGCTATACAACATGACCACTCGATCACCTGCCTTGATTTTCTGACCACGTATTTCCGTATCGCACGTCGCTGTGCGACGAAAGTAATGTAACGGGCAGGTCCAGCGCAGCATTTCTTCTATGGCCAGCGGCAATTGGTCAGGATGTTCGCGCAGCTGACGGTATAAATCAGGCCGCTTCAGCAACTCGTGCAAGCCACTGCTTATCAAACCCCGGGTCGTTTCATTTCCCGCAACCGTTAGCTGCACAAACAGAGACGCGAACTCCATCTCTGATACTTGATGGCCTTCTACCTCCTGATTGATCAGCAAGGAAATCAAATCATCTCCTCCCTGATTTTTCCGCTCCGTTGCCAGTTGGAACCCATAGGTTCCCATTTCAATGCTGGCTTGATTCACCTCTTCCTCTGTGCCGCCCAGATCGGGATCGGACGCAGACGTCTGCAGATCTGACCAACGCCTGATCTGCCCCCACATGTCTCGCGGTATTTCCAGCATCGAACAAATCACCGCAGTGGGCAGGTCACCCGCCAGGCTCTCAACAAAATTGACCTCCTGTGGCGATGTAATCTGAGCCATGACCTCACGCGTGATTGCACGCACGCGGGGCTCTAGCTCTGCCAACATGCGCGAGGTAAAGCGGGTAATCACCGCGCGCCGAAGGGGACCGTGCTTGGGTGGATCCATACCCAAAAGCTGGTTGCGTGCCATGTCGAGAATATCTGCCGGCAAATCATCTACCAGCACAAAGCCCTGCTCTGCAGAAAAGGTCCTGAAGTCCCTGGATACTGCCAGCACATCCGCATGCTTACTCAGCACCCAGTAACCATGTCCCCCGGGATGCGCATGCCAATGCACCGGCGCATTGTCGCGTAGCCACGCGAACTGCTGGTGGGGGATGCCTCGTGTGTAGTTATCTGGATTATAGACGTCGATGTTCATCATCAGTCGACTAACACCGGCGGATTTGGCTTGCCCATCTCCGCACACATCGCAAGGTAGAACTCCAGCGTGATCATCCCATCGGCTACCGAGGTGATATTGCCATCACCATCGAGGTTAATATTGGAGCCGTGCATCTGGAACCAGACCTGAGTGTTGTCTTCGATACATTGCAATGTATGCACCGAGCCGGCCGGCTCGTAGAGGAACGAACCGGTTGTATTAACATAATCATACTCCTTATATTTCCATGCGCCGGAGCGGGTATAGCCCCAGACGGGTCCAGTGTGTTTGTGCGTCTCTACCTCATAACCGGCCTGAAAGATATTCTCTACAATCCACAGGCCCTCCTTGGGCTTTACCTGTAGCACACGCAACTGGCTACCATCGCCAATGTCCACCCACGGCAGATCATCACTGCCGATATGCACTGCTTCCGGTTGTATCATTTTTCACTCCTCAGTCGTCTTCGAGCGACAGTGTAACGTTCGTCGGCGAGAGAACCAGCAAAGACCGGATTCGACAGGCCAATTTTCCTTGCTCGGAACAATTAATTGTTCCGGACGGCCATGCTACCGAGGGCTCTGCAAGTCCCGAATAACATCAGCTACTCGAGCGTCCTCCGCTGGGTCATCCGGCAGCGGGAATGTTGTCCTGCGAGCAAGACCCGCGAAGCGTTCGCGAAACACACTGGCGATCGTGTCATAGGTGCCGCGGGGAACGAATTGATCAAGCATCTCATCGTCGATAATCCCCGCCATTTTTGCCCATTGGCCGGTACGCGTCATATCTAGCAGGGCCTGCCCCCGGTCCTGCCAGCCAAACAACTCAAGGCTAGGCCAGTAGGCAGGTGTTGAGTAAAGAAAACCGAGCAATTGCCTCTGTTTTTCCCATGCTCTCGCTACCGCGTCTTCGTCACTACCCGTTGCTGTCAGGGGGCCAAGCACGAGCGTAAAGTCAGTCGAAGCTCGTCCGGCCTTATCAAACCCATCCTGCAACCGCGGTATACACACCTCACGAATGTAACGCGGTGGGGTGTTCGTAGGATGAGTAATCATTCCATCAGCCACCCGCCCGACCATGCGCGTCATATCCGGGCCAACAGCACCGCAGAAAATGGGAACGCTGGGATAGTCTATAGGTCCGGGGTTAAAAAACGGTTGTAACCGGGTCAACTGGTAGTGATTACCTTCGAAGCAGAGCGCTTCACCAGTCTGAAAACTGTGGAATATCGCGCGTATTGATTGCACATATTCCCGAAGTTGCGGCACAGGAGAATCCCAGCGCGCGCTGTAGCGCCTCTCGATATTGCCTTTTACTTGTGTGCCGATGCCCAGCTCAAAACGCCCCCCCGACATAGACTGTAAATCCCACGCTGCAACGGCAGTGATCATCGGACTCCGGGGGAACGCCACCAGAACCGAGGTTTGCACGACCAGCCGGGTTGTTGCGTTCAGCGCCAACGCCGACAGCAGCAGGCCATCGTGCACCGCGTCCGGCACCTGCAGACCATAAAAACCCATTGCTTCGGCTCGCGCTGCGTGGGCACCGATATCTGCAGGCCCCATGTCCTCCGGTGTCGACGCAAAAACCTCGAACATCCCTTGACCCCCCAAGATAAAAAGCTAAACTTATTATAAGTTTAGCTTTCTATTATTCAACTATTATGCCCGACACCCCTGAACCCAGGCAGCTTCTTGGCCAGGCCCTGATGCTGGCAGGCCGGGACTTCCAGGCCCGCCTGGATCAGGACCTGCAGCGGCGCGACGTCATCGGTATTAGCGCCCGTCACCGCGCCATTTTCCTGCACCTGGGCCGCCATGGCCCCAGCCGAGCTGTCGATCTCGCACGCTCCGCGGGTGTCAGGCCCCAATCCATGATGAAGATTATCCACGAACTGGAATCCCTCAACTTGCTGGAACGGCGCACAGACCCCGCCGACTCCCGCGCCAAGCTGATCGATTTCAGTCACGACGGGAGGCTGCTGATCGACGAACTCACGCGGTCAACAGAGACGGTCTGGCAACAGTATGTGGGTATTGTCGGGGAAGAGAATCTCGAGCGGATGGTGCATCAACTCAGTATCCTTGCGACAGAGGGAGAGCAGAAATCATGAGTCATAAAGTTGCTTTTATCACGGGGGCCAGTCGCGGCATTGGCGCCGAGTCGGCTGTTGCACTGGCTCGAGCAGGATACCGTGTGGCTATCACTGCGCGAACCCTGGCCGAGGGAGAGGCGCACGACCACGCCGGGCGCACCACGGTGTTGCCCGGCAGCCTCGAGGCTACGGCGGCCGCAATCGAACGGGAAGGCAGCGAAGCGCTCTGTCTGCGTGCAGATATCCTCGATGAAGCGTCCGTTTTATCAGCGGCAACAGCCACACTGGAGCACTTCGGTCACATCGACCTGCTTTTCAATAACGCCGTTTATCAGGGTTCAGGCAATTTAGAGCGCCTGATGGACGTCAATTCAGAACAGGTGCGAGCAATTTACCAGGGCAATGTCTTCACACCGCTGGCACTGGTGCAAGCAGTGCTGCCCGGTATGCTGGCGCGGGACTCTGGCACTGTTATAAACATGGCGTCCGGCAGCGCCTTTCGCAACCCGCCCGCCGCCGGTGACAAAGGTGGATGGGGGTTTGCCTACCCGTCCTCCAAAGCCGCCGTGTCTCGCATGGCGGGGTCCCTGCGCGCAGAGCATCCGAACTCAGGCCTGCGCGTGTTCAACCTTGAGCCCGGCACCGTCATCACCGAGGTAATGCGTATGCTGGAGATAGATAAACCAATAGAGGCTCTGTTCAAACCCTGCTCCCCCGCAGCAATTGCTGCTGTAGTCGCATGGCTGGCGGAGAACGAACCCTTGGCCGACTGGAAACCGGATGACATTCTCGCTGCACCTGCGATTGCTAAGCAACTCAGCCTGTTGCAATCCCCTTCCCTGCTGGAGTCCTGACGTGAATACCGTGACGTTGGAGAAGCATGAGGGCTTTGCAGTGGTGACACTAAATCGCCCAGAGGCAATGAACGCGCTGTCACGCGAGTTGCGCCACGACTTCGTCGAGGTGTTCGAGGAGTGCGAGGCGGACGCGGCTATTCGGGTGATCATCCTCACGGGAAACGGCAGGGCATTCTGCGCCGGCTTTGATCTGAAAGAACTCGGCTCCGGTGATGCAGATAATACCGCAGAGGAGGCGGATAACGTGGTGGCAGATGCCATGGACGCCTTTCAGGGGCCTATCATAGGGGCCATCAACGGTCACTGCATCACCGGCGGATTCGAGATGGCTTTGGCCTGCGACATCCTGATCGCGTCAGAGGACGCGCGCTTTGCTGATACCCACGCCCGCGTCGGCATGCTGCCGGGCTGGGGCCTGAGCCAGAAGCTGCCGCGGCTAATAGGGTTATCCCGCGCGCGGGAAATGGCATTCACCGGGGCCCCTATCTCTGCCCAGCAGGCTTACGAGTGGGGCTTGGTCAACCATGTAATACCCCAGGGGGAGCTGCTCTCTGCCGCCAAGCGAATCGCATCTGACATATGCGCCTGCGTTCCGGAGGTTCTCAAGCAATATCAGGAACTCATTAGCGAGGGCTACTCTATGCCCCTCGATAAGGCGTTAGCATGGGAGCACGAGCGAGCGGTGACTTGGGCCCAGCACGCTTCAGGACTTGCGGTTGAACAACGGCGTGGAGCCATACTGGACCGGGGACGTAGCGAAAACCAGCGGGCGAAATCTAAGACTTGAAAAGCTTAGTCGCG
>JAAENL010000016.1 GCA_024224435.1 Halieaceae bacterium | reverse complement strand
TTTCCTGCAATGAAATACGAGCGGACGGTGTCAGGGCTTGAATCACCTCGTCCGCCGTTGGCGCATCACCGGCGTTAATACCCGGCAAGCTGAAACCGCTGCCCATACGCTGCGCGGCACGCCAAAAAAACTCCCACTCTTCGATCACATCGTCCTGTGGTTCCACCATTTTTTCCGAATACTGATTGAAAGAGAACGGATAGTAATTGTCAGATAGCATCGGAATATCCACCCTTTCGAAGGGGTGCGTCACCGCCATCACGTAGTCTGCGTGCTTTGCCGTAGCCGACATAAAGAGATCATTCACCACCAGTAAATCCAGTTCCTCCAGCGACTTAAGCGTATGATCTGTATCGCTGAACACCAGCGCCGGGTTACCGCCATTAACAATAAGCGCCTTCACTTGTCCTTTGCCAGGGGTCAGAATTTCATCGGCCAGTGTGTTGGTAGGCATTTCCTGGTAACCAAACAGGCCGGTAATGCCCTGGATATCGCGCACTCGCGAACGCTGCTCTGTGCGCATCGATACAGGCAATGGAGAGTTTCCCTCCGAAGGCAGTTTGGGGCCGAGCGTACCCGCGATACGCGCCATGCCACCGCGACGATCGAAGCGGCCGCACAGCGCGTTGAGCGTTTGCACCAGTTGCGTAGTCAAATTTTGGTGGCGAGCCATGTGCAGACCAGTGCCCGAGGCAGCGGCGCCACTGTTGGCGGTCGCAAAGATGCGCGCAGCTTCCACGATATCCGCCGAGGCGCAGGTGGTGCGCTGCTCAGTGTACGGTAACGTAAAAGGTTTCACCGCCTCGTACAACTCATCGAAACCACTGACATAGTGATCCACGTACTCAACGTCATACCACTTGTTCTCGATAATCTCACGAATGAGACAGGCCAGCAGGCTCGCATCTTCGCCTGGCTTCACCTGCAGGTGAACATGCGCCCGCTCGGCAACATCGCACCTGCGCGGATCAATGACCACCAGTTTCATCCCCCGGTTCAATGCTTTCTTTAAACGCGTAAAGGGGTTGGATTGGGGCATAGTCCAGTGATGTGACACCACCGGGTTGGTCGCTACGAACAGGGCACAGTCCGCATGTTCGATATCGAATACACCCAATGGCAGGGGGCCGCCGAACAGACGATCGTAGGCAATGATCAGCGATGGAGAATCAATGGTCAGGGAGGTATAGAGACGCGGGGAGCCAAAGGCTTCGAGCCATTTCGCGATATACCACGGGCCCCCGGCCGAGGTGCGATGGCCGCCGCAACCCACATATACGGCGACGGATTCGGGGCCATGCTCGTCGATAATGGCGCGCAGTTTATCGCCTATTTCATTAATCGCTGTCGAAGAATCGATATCGACGAACCGCCCATCAACTTTTTTTTGCGAGACACGCAATCGATCCGCGTGATTGATACGCTCGTGCTCGGCGCGGCCTTTGGGGCAGGTATAACCTTCAGAAACCGGATTATCGTGATCGCCACGGACAGCCACCACGCGGTTTTCTTCGACGTCGACTTCCAGCCCACAAAACACGTGACAGAAGCGACAGAAGGTTTTTTTGGTTTCAATCATCTGGACTTACCCTTTTCTTGTAATACCGCTTAATGTTTTTTTGAGTGCTAAAGATATTTTCGCCTGGGGTCGCTGGGGTAGATCCACTCATCGCCGATCACCTGCTTCACACGGAGTTCTGGCGGAATATTCTCTATACCGATCATGTGATCCGCTGCCTGATTCCAGTGATAGATGCGCGCCTCCTGATAGCTTAAGGGCACGCCCTCAAAACCTCGTGATTCCATAGAGGCCTGTATTTTTTCGCCGAACTGAGTGTCTTCCTTCAAAACGGCGGAGAGCTCGGTGCCATTATTCTCTGTCCAGAAATCCGGCTGTAAACCCTCTTGCCACTGGGGGGCCATAGTCCAGGTTTCCATCCGACACTTATTGATACCGTTTGGCCAAAATAGTATTGGCGGAATCGCATACTGACTGAGGGGTGATACCCAGTTGGGGAAAAGGCCGTAAGACTGGGTACAGGTTCGCCCAAGCTCCCCCACCGTATCAATCTGCGCGATGTCCGGAGACACCGGCATAACATCTAGCGCTACTTTTCCCTTGGGGGTTGGGGCGATCATGCGACCATGCCCATGGCGGTACAGCGTGTTCACATTGCGTCGATCATCGAGAATCGGCGATACCGTGGTGGGATGAATGCTGCGCACATGGTACACCTCCGTGTTAGCTTCCATGGCGATCTTCCAGTTACAGTTGAGATCAAACACGTGGCGCGCCGCCAAGCGGCAATTCTCAAACTGAAATTCCTGCCACTCATCCGCAATAGGACCAAGCCAATCAAGCAGGGTAGGAGCCCGCGCATCGAAATTTATAAATATGAGATTACCAAAGCGCTCACAGCGAATCGACTTGAGCCCCCGGCTCGAGAAATCCAGGTTGCCGAAATCTTCGGGATCACGGACGGCCACTAGCTCTCCTTCACGGCTATAAGACCAGCCATGGTAAGGACAGGCAAATCGCCGCTTGCTGCCACTGCGCTCCGTCACTATCGGCGCACCTCTGTGGCGGCAGGTGTTATAAAAGGCGTTTATATCCCCATCGTCCCCGTGAATGAGAAGCACCGGCTGCCCGGTGATGTCCCACAGCCTAAAAGAACCCGGTTTCGGCAACTCGTCGATGTGCGCGGCGAGCAACCAGCTCTTGCGCCAGACGTGTTCCTGTTCCAATGCAAAAAATCGTGAGTCTACATATCGACCGGCAGGGATATCGGGCAGGTCGGGGAAGCCCTCGGGCGGCGCTTTGCGCTCGGCCTCATACTCCATGAGGTCTTTCAGGGTCTGAACCTCTTCCGGGCTCATTGCCATTGATCACGCCTCCATAGCTGTATTATCAATTTATTTTTACTAGCCACGCTGCACTATAGTATAGCGAGCGCGGAGGGCTTGCCAGCGCGGGCGAGAGGCCGATGCAAATGCATTAAATGAGTGACGCCGCGCTATTTACGGCCCGGAGCAAGCCTGTGAGGCAACGAGTGTGGAAAAGCATAGCGGTTATGCCCCCTGGGCCAGCGCAGGGCACCCGCTAAGTCCGACCCGCCTTCAAAAACGGCCGCCGCCCAACCGCGCGCACCTCACCATGTGTCAGCCCGGGTAGGCAAACCGCTTCGGATAGAGCTCTTTGACCAACTCGTGTAGCGCTTCATCAAAAGTCTTACCGGGGTGCGCGTCACAATAGCGCTCTAACCACAGCAAAAGATTCTTTGGATTTTTACCCGCTGCAAGATCATAGGTATCGAAGGCAAGTCGGTTCACTGCCGTGATATAACCCATGGTGTACAACGAAAAACCGTATAGAGGGCCCCAACTATCCTCTACCTGAGCGAGGTTTGCCGCGGCATTTAACGCTGCGCAACTTTGCACGAGGTCGGTGGTCATGACTCGGTAATTGCCATTGACATCGGCGCCATGAGAAACCTTTACCAGTGACAGGCAAAGCATTACGGTCAAGACACCGATGTATATCCTTCGGACTATGGCCATAGATCACCCCCCTCCGCGCCCTGTCAGCGATTTTGTGCGAGTTGCGCCTCCAGCTTTTCCTTCATGGGCAGCACCCACTGCGCCTTGAGCTGAGCTGAAAGCAAGCCTGCGGATTCAAGCTCATCACAGAGCTTCATCTGGTGTGATAGATCAAACATATCGAACTGCCGGCAAATTCTCGCTTCATCGTCCAGTGTAATAAACGAAATGCCGGGCGTCTCAAAATGACTACCATCATCGCGCTGACCCGGCCCTCGATTCAGCCAATGCGTCACCAAGCGGTTTTCCGTGCCCGTATAGACGCCCAGGTAGGGGAAGGTCCAACCCTCCCATCCAACTTGCATATCTCGTCCGTAGTGCGTCGCCTTAATCTCGTCGATCCCGTTGGCGGTGACCATCATGACGCCGGCATACTCGCAGGTATAGACGCAGTCAGCCGCATATATCTCGTCCACGAAGAACAGCCAGTCATTGCTCCGGGATGCTTCCTCATGGGCCGCAATCAATTTATCGGCTGTCGCGCGCAATTTCTCGTTAGTCAAGCTGGCCATCTTGGCTCCTCGCGGGGTAACGTCTCAACCTATGAACACGTCGCAACAATTTCATTGATCGCCGCGCGCACATTACCGCGACTGTATTCGAGCTCACCGTTGTCCGGTTCGTAATGAATGGTTGCATTACGACCTGCGTAGAGAATGACATCCGGGAACATCGGGTGCTCCTCCTCCGAAACCGGCAAATCTGTCGGATTACCCACCGCTTCACAAAATTGCTCGAGGTAGGCTTTCCAGCTCAGGTTCTCGTCGCCGACAAGGTAAGCCCTGCCGCCCTGCCCCCGAGCCAGTGCTCCCGCGATCGCCTCTGACATGGAGCGACTGCTGATATGGTTGACTCCCCCTGCGGGAGCCACCAGCGGCAAACCCTCCATTTGACCCGACGCGTAATGCACCAGCGCCTCGAGATGAGGCTGCGCCAGGCCGGGCACATGGCCGATAATGAAGGGCGCATTCAGACTGCAAACCTTGAAACTATTGGTGTTCAAAGCCCGCAGGCCTTCATCTGCTAGATGACGCGAGCGTACGTAGGCGCTGTTCTCGATCTGGTGCGGCACAACCTGCGGGTAATAGGTGCCAATATAAACTGCCCGTGGTATCCCGGCCGCCCTGGCACTGGCAAAGAAGCGCGGTATCGCCTCGCTGTTCACACGCTGAAAAAAACTGTCCTCATCTTCATCGGGGGGAAGCTGACGTATGTCTGCGCCAGCTGCGAATACCAGCGCGTCAAAACCGGAAAGTATATTTGGCGCGATGGTATCGTCGACATAATCCGCGGCGATATGTGCGAAATCCTGCACACACGGGAGCGTGGGCTTTGCACGCGAGACCAGAGTCACATCGTGGCCATTTTTACGCAGATACAGCGCGCCATGAGCGCCTGTCAGGCCTGTGCCGCCAACCATCAGTATTTTCATATTTCAGGCAATACCCAGCAGATCGTCTCGCTGCGCCATAGTCACCTCCGCGCAGTAACCAAAGTCCACCGGCAGGTTATTCCCGCTGACAAAACTCGCCAGCGCGCTATTAAGCATCACCAATGGCGCGCCCATTTCCGCACCGGTCGCGTACCGACCGTTTGACGGCAGGAACAACTCCACTGCCTCGTCGGGAATTTGTCCTTCGCCCTTTAATATTTTCATAAAGCCACTATCTGTAGGCGATGGCGCGATACAGTTAATACGAATGCCCTTTTGAGCCAGCTCTCTGGCCATCTGCATCGTGTAGACAATAATACATTGCTTGGAAAAACCGTAGCCATCGAGCACCTTGTCGGCATTGCCCCGCAGCCATTCAATGGCGGCACCATAACTGTTGTCCAACGCGAGAAATTCTTTGACTAACGCCAGGTTGGGCCGCCAGCCCATACCCGCTGTTGAGGCGATGGAGGCAATACCACTGCCATTGCCCATGCGGTCAATTAACGCCTCTGTCAGGTAACGCAGGCCCGCGAAGTTGATTAGCACAGTATCCTCGGCTGAAAATGGCGGGCTAGGGACTCCGGCGCAGTTGAACAGTGCATGTATATCATCAGGCAATTGTGCAACCGCTGCGTCAATGCTGTCGCCATCTTTCATATCCACCGTGACGGCGGCTGCCACCGGCACAGAGATTTCTGCAATATCCAGCGCATAGACTTTAGCGCCAAGATCCACCAATAGTTGTGCTGCCGCTTCGCCCATGCCGGACGCCGCTCCGGTAATCACTACGTTTTTCCCTTTGTAACCCAGTACATCACTCATGCGTTTTTCCTTTTATTTTGGGGCCATTGACTAAAATATTGACTTGGAGATCGGGTTATTGGGTCGCACCTCCAACAGGTCTACGGCAACGCCCGGGCGCTGCGCCAGGGAGTAGCAAACCGCATCCGCGACATCCTCAGGTTCCATGCCCATATCGAGATAGGCACCCGCATCGCGCCATGATTCGAGGGCGCCCGCAAGGGCATCCGAATCCCAGCCATCGGAGAAATTCGTCATCGCTCCCCCTGGACGAACACAGGTGACACCAATCTGGTCGTGTTGCAGCTCCAGCCTCAGGTCACGAGTGAAGCGCTCGACCGCTGCTTTAGTAGACGCGTAGATCGAAAGATGGCTCATCTCATCGTAATGCCAGGCACTGGCCGAGGAGATATTTACTATGCGCGGGTTATCACCACCACGTAACAAACTGATAGCCGCCTGACAGCAAAACACCGTCCCCAGAAAGTTGGTCTGCACCTGAGCAACCACCTCGGATTCCACCAGATTTTCCACGCTGTTGGGAGTGGCCAGTCCGGCGTTATTGACCAGACCATCGAGTCGTCCGAAGTGGCTTTTTAATTTCGCAAATACCTCGCAAACCTGTGCACTGGATCCCACGTCGCAGGCTGCACCGTGGCTGTGCTCAATGCCGATCTGGGCAACCGTGTCATCCACTGTTTCCTGATTACGGCCGATGATACCAACGCGGGCGCCCTGCTCAACGAGGCGCCGGGCGATGGCCAGACCGAAGCCCTTCGAGGATCCGGTAACAATGTAAACCCGATCTCGCAAGCCAGGGCTCATACACCGATTGCCAGAGTCTTGGTCTCCAGGTATTCCTCGAAGCCCTCACGGCCCATTTCTCGACCCACACCGCTCTGCTTGTAACCGCCAAATGGCGCGTCCGCGCCATAGAAAATACCACCGTTGACATTGATCGTACCGGTGCGGATACGTCGCGCCACCGCCAGAGAACGCTCTTCGCTGGCTGACCAGACGGCACCAGAGAGACCGAAATCCGAGTCGTTGGCAATGCGGATGGCGTCTTCCTCATCATCGTAGGGGATGATGACCAACACCGGGCCGAAGATTTCTTCCCGTGCGATAGTCATATCATTCGTTACGTCGGTAAACACGGTGGGTTCGACGTAAAACCCCTTATCCAGATGCTCGGGCACGCCACCGCCCATCAGCAGGCGGGCGCCCTCAGCCTTGCCCTTTTCTATGTAGCCCAACACTCGCTCACGCTGTCGCGCATTTACCAGTGCCCCCATTATCTGGCTATCGGAGGACGGGTCTCCGTACTCGATAAAGCTGAAAAACGTGGGCAACAGCTCCTCTACTTCCGCCTGGCGGGAACGCGGTACCAGCAATCTGGAGAGAATGGCACAGCCCTGGCCGGCGTGAAAACAAACCCCCAGTGAACTTAACAAACAAGTATTAAGATCTGCGTCGTCGAGAATGATGTTGGCGGACTTGCCGCCCAGCTCGAGAAAGACCTTTTTGACTGTGGCAGCGGCGCGCGCGGCAATGTGTTTGCCGACGCCAGTCGATCCGGTAAAGGAGATCATATCGACCCGCCGGTCATCGACCAGTTGTTCGCCCACTTCCTTGGGGTCGGAGGCAGTAATTACGTTAAACACCCCGGCAGGGATATCGGTTTGCTCCTTGATCACCCGTCCCAACATCGTGGCGGACCATGGTGTATCGGGCGCCGCTTTGAGCACCACCGTACAGCCCGCCGCCAGTGCCGGGATGCACTTGGCCAAATTGATCTGTAGAGGGACATTCCAAGGCGTGATGCACGCCACCACGCCCACGGCCTCTTTTTCTACCAATCGGCGGCTGCGCATGCCCATCATCTCTGCCACGCCGAGATCCCGGCTCCACTCGTAATCCGGCAGGCTATTCAAGGTATATTCAATAAACCCGATCGGTGTTTTACACTGCGGGCCCATATCACCGCAGATGCCGAGGGGCCCGCCGGTCTCCGCCGCGATCTGCACACGGAACGCCTCATCGATAGCCAGCAGCGCCGTGTGCAACTGCTTAAGGCAGTGCAAACGAAAGGCATGGTTGGTGGACCAATCGGTCTCGTCGAACGCTCGGCGCGCTGCGGCGATAGCCCGGTCCATGTCCTCGGGCCCCGCGTCTGCCACCTCCCCCATGACCTCCTCGGTCGCGGGGTTAATATTGGGGTAACGCTTGCCGCTCGCTGCGTTGCACAGTTCGCCGTCGATAAACAGCCTGGTTTCCGGTTCCATGTAGTGCTCTCCTGATATTATTCGGGTAGTCGCGATTCGTCCTTCGCCAAAAAGACTCTCTCAATTCTGTCACAGATAAATTGTGCGGTAGGCATGCATACTTCCTTGTCTTTGGCGGTAGTAAGTGCACACTCCAAATCTTTTCGCCCAAGGCGCCCCATGGTGCCGAATATTTGCTCCATGTCCTCTTCACTGCAATTGCCCGCCAGCCCGTTGCGTCCGCTGACGAACATATGCATCTGCTCGTTGACTACACCGTTGGAAAGCCCCACGTCCCGCAGGACATCGCCGGACAAACCGCAAGCGTGGGCAAGCCGCGTCGCCTCCGCCATAGCCACGAATTCCGTGTACTGAATAAAATTATTGCAGAGCTTCAGGGCAATGCCCGAGCCAACGGGGCCCGCACGGACCACTTTTTCGGCCGAAGTCTCGAATACGGGTGTACCACGAGCGACCTGATCCTCACTGCCGCCGACCATATAGCACAGGGTGCCATCCGCCGCACGGTGCGCGCCCCCGGTAATGGGCGCATCAATAAGATCAATGCCGCGCTCTGCGGCTTGTACCGACCATGCCAGCAAATTAGCCTGCGTCACCGTACTGTGCACCGCCACCAGGGTGCCAGGTCGGGCATTGGCAAAAATGCCGTCATCGCCCTGCAAAAGCGCCTCCACCTGGGCATCATCCCGGACACAGATGCCGATATGCTCACAAACACTCGCCAGCATCGCGACCGATTCGCAGCCATTAGCACCAGCGGCAACCAGCTCCTCCATGGCTGGCGCGTACACGTCATAGACATGGGCGTGGAAGGTATCGCCGATCAAACGCTGGGCCGACGGCTTACCGATATTGCCAAGGCCGATATAGCCCACACTCTTTTTCATGCCGGTATTTGCGCTCATTTTCTCTCCAACAGCGCCTGCCAGCGCCACTTAAATCGAGTCAGCAGTGTAGCCAGTGTATTCGCATTATGTCAATACGAATTGACTAGCCGTCAATCGAGGTTTACTATTCCTGTCATGACCGCATTGACAAAGGAAAGCACCGCGTCCGGTTCAGTTCGCGAGCGCTACCGCCACAACTTCTCCCGGCACCTGCTGGGCGTTGCTCGCTATCTGCAGGCCAGTATGATGAACACGCTGCAGGAAGAGTGTGGGCATACAAATCTTCGACTGGGTTTCTCGCCCTATATCACCCTGATTGGCGAGGGCGAGAAGCGCCTCACCGACCTGGCAGAAATACTGGGTGTTTCGCGCCAGGCGTGCAACCAGACCGCGAAGCAGGTAGAGGCGGCAGGCTATATCGAGCGACGCGCCCACCCTACCGATGGCCGGGCACGCCGCCTTGCGCTGTCCAGCGAGGGCATACGACTGCGACGGGACGGTATTCGTATCGTCGCCGGACTCGATCGACAGTTTGCCGAGATTGCCGGCGAGGTTCGCATCAGCGACGCCAGTCAGTCACTTGGCCAACTCTACCGGCAACTGGGTCTCGGACTGACGCCCAGAAGTAACGAGCCGTCCGAGCGAGACGTTATGGGTGCCCTGCTACCACGCCTCTCTGACTACTCATTGCAACGCCTGATGGAACTCACGCGTGACAAGGGCCATCCAGGATTAAAACTCTCCTTTGGGCAGGTGCTGACCATGATTGGCCCCTCCGGTGGCCGCATCCAGCAGATGGCCTCCATCCATGATGTGAGCAAGCAAGCGATTAGCGCCATTGCCACCGAGCTCGAACTATTAGGCTATCTGCAACGTGAGACAGACCCGCAGGATGCGAGACAGCTGGTGCTTCGTTTCACCAGCCAGGGAGACCAACTCATTGCCGACTCCGTTCTCAGTGTGACGGAGCTGGAGGCAGAATTAGGCGCGCTGATTGGCAAAGATAGGCTACAGCGTGTCAGCGACACGTTGCGAGCGCTTTATCTCGGCCTCGGTCTGGAGCAGGAGGTTTTCGAAACAGATAGCACAGTGGACATCGGTCTGCTGGCGCACCGACTACAGCAACAATTGGGCGAACAGGCCAGCCAGGCACTGGGCAGGCTGCTCCTTTCCCCACTTAACACGCGAGGTAAACAAGCATGAACAACGAGTGGCTTTCCACACTCTGGGAACATTACAACATACTGGGCTCAGTGGCAGCACTGGGTTTAATCGTAGCAATATCCATGATTGGTAAACGGCTGTTGTTCAAACATCCCGATCTTGCCGAAATGCGCCGCATCAATAAAGCGGAGGATAAAATACGCTGGAAAAAAGAGAAATACCCACCCATGGTGGCATCCAGCAGAGATGTGGGAAAGTATCTCAATCTTACTTTTTTCCTGCTGCTATTGCCCTTTTGCATCACCTTCGAAGCACAACCCTTGTGGCAGATACTGCTGGACAGCTTCGTACTTCTGATGGTGTATGATTTTTTCTACTACTGTGCGCACCGCTTCTGGTTTCATGGCAATGGCGCAATGCGCCAGGTCCACGCGGTACACCATCAGGCGCGAAATCCCTCTTACCTGGATGCACATTACGTCCATCCGCTGGAAACGTTTATCGGCCTCGGCGGCTACATGGCAACAGTAATTGGGCTATCACTTATCATGGGGCCGTTCCAACTATGGACCATTGTTCTTACCTTCGTAATTTATTTTCAGCTGAACCAGATCAATCATGTCTACTTCGATGTGCCACGCTTCCCCTTCAAAACACTGAACTGGATTGTTGCCAAGCATCACGTGCATCATGAAAATATGCACAAGGGCAACTACGCTACAATCACTCTTTTCTACGACAAGATCTTCGGAACTCTCGACTAGGGCCGGACGACCTGCGCTCACACTGTAATCTGGAGGCTCACTATGAATGACAAAGAACGCCGCGCACTGGGCGAAGAAAAAATTATGGACGTCTACGCCGGTGATGTAGTCGTACCGCCCGAGGGCTACGCCTTCACCGACATAATGCTTAAACAATTGTTTGCCGAGCTGTGGACCCGCGAAACGCTGTCCATGCGTGACAAGCGCATACTGCTACTAGGCATTATTGCGGAAAAAGGGGAGCCCACTACCTTCAAAATTCAGATTAAGGCATCGCTTAAACGCGGCGAGATCAACCCCGAGGAAGCGCGAGAGTTTTTGCTCTTTATCGCACAATATGCCGGCTACCCCCGCGCCGCCTCAATGCTTGGGCCTGTAGAAGAAGCTATCGCCGAGTTTGAAAAGGAAAGCGCAGAAAGTAAAAAGTAGGCAACCATAAGCCAAAATCTAGTCTATCCTAATTAAATAACAGTAAGGATATTCAAGCTATGAGCGAACCGGAGATACAGCTGTATGGCGTGCTGAGCGCATGGGGGGGCAATGTCATAATGCTGTTCGCCCTGCAATTAATAGTGCTTGGCAGCTATCTGATCACCGCGCAGCGTGTGGGTAGTCTATTGTCCAATCAGCAGGTTTTTGTCCTCACATGCTGCTTGTTGTTTTTCAGTTTCGTACTGACCGCATACATTTACAGCTCACTTCAGGTCATGATCGACGTACGAGAACTCGCATTATTCGGCTACACAACTCTGAGAAATGCTGCCTTGTTTAAATGGATGGTCTCTCTTGGCTGTCTAATCGCACCACTTGCCTGCATCAGCTTCATGCTGCATGCGCGACGCCCGCGACGGCAAGATGATAAACGACTACCGCAAGGCAACCGGCGAGAACGAGGCTACTAAACCTCGTCCACGACAGGTTTGCCGTAACGCTGGTATACGAAGGGCCCGGGCGTAGCGTAGTCCGCGCCCGCATGCAGGCGCTGTTCCAACGCGTTAAGCACCGTCCGGGTTATGTGGGGTAACTGCTCAATAAACTTGGCCTCAGCAAGCTGGATCCAGTGAAGATCAAGCAGTTCTCCTGACCCTTCTGGGCGCTCATGGATATCACCCTGAATGTGCTCCGCATCTACCATAAAAAATCGTGCGTCAAAGCGTCGGTTGCGATAAGGCGGGGTGATCGCTCTGGCAACAAGGTGCAGTCCATCCAAGCGCGGGTTAATGCCGTGTTTCAAAAAATCCGCCCACTGGGGCGAGCGCGAACGAATGGTTACCGATTCGCGCTCACCGATGATCAGGCCGGCCTCCTCGTATGTCTCACGTATTGCAGCCAACGCAAGCGCGCGTGCACGGCTCTCCGAACAATCTGCGCTCAGGCGCCGCAGCACATCCGGATGCAGATCCAGCGGGGGACGAATACGAGCATCCGCTCGATCGACCTTGCCACCGGGGAAAACGAACTTATTCGGCATGAATTTATGGGTAGCTGCGCGCTTTCCCATCAGCACACGTGGCTGCGCGCCGTCCCTGCGCACGATGATGAGGGTGGCTGCATCCCGCGGACGCACCGCCCGCGACGATGTGCGAAGCTCACCTTTCGAAATATACGCGTTGTCGCCCTGCTGGTCAGGGTTCATCAATTATTACCTTCGTGAAGTGCGAAACTGGCAATGAAAAATCAACCCCGGTCTTGCACTAGCCAGACGTCGCAATTTTCAGCTTCTGGCCGGGCTGTAGATGGGTCTTCCTGGAGAGGCCGTTCCAGACAACCAGTTCCTGCGTTGAAACATTGAATCGGCGGGCGATGCTCCACAATGAATCGCCCCGCTGGATAACGTACTCCAGCGGGGCGTTTTGCAGGCGGGCACGTATCATCGCTATGTGGCCCGCGGAAAGGTTCTGTGATTGTAAGCTACCGGGCAGTATCAGAGTCTGCCCCGCTCGAATACGGTGACTGCGCAGGCCATTGAGCGTCATCAACCTGGACACTGTTGTCTTGTGTTGTTGAGCAATACCGGACAAGCTGTCTCCCGGCACGATACGGTGAATGCGATCGGGCTTCTGCTGATTGAAGCGCGACACAATTGACAGGGACGCCAGTGCTTCGTCAATCGACCGATCAATCTGGCCTTCTGGCACGCGCACCTCAAAGCCCGCCGGAATATATTTATCACCCGACCAGACTGGGTCCATCAATGCAGGGTTATGCTGTCGGAGTTCCTCCAGGCTAATCCCCAGTGCGTCCGCAAAATGAGACGCGGAGATGAAATCGGAAGATTCCGTGGCGTCATAGAGCACGGGTTCAACCATCACAACACCGGGAAAATACTCCTCTGCGCGACTATCGACCTGCAATGCCGCAAGAAACGACGCGTAGAAATTGCGCGAGGCAAACCCAAAGGCCCTGCCTTTATAGTGTTTAACAATAACGTCGATATCGGTTGTTCCTACCGTCTGCGCCGCCCGCACCATGCCGGTAGCACCATGGTTGTAGCCGGTGAGTGCCAGTGGCCAGGTGCCGGTCAGCTCGCGATTTGCCTTGAGCAGCCTGGCCGCGCCATCAGTGGCGAAAAATGGGTCCATACGCGCATCGACAACGTGGTCTACGCGCATAAAGCGCCGCGCCGTAGATGGCATGAATTGCCACATACCCGCTGCAGCCGCCTTGGACCAGGCGGTCGCATTGAACGAGGATTCGACGTGGGGAAGCACCGCCAATTCCGGCGGCAACTCGTGACGCGCAAGCACGCCAAGAATATGAGGCTTCCACTGCCCGGAGCGGACCAGGCCCGACCGGAAGCGATCAGACTGTCCTAGCTGGAAGCGCACCCGGTGCGCGGCACGAGTAAATTCATCAGACGGCGTGTCGGCAGGCCAAGCTGCCAACACCAAAGTATCCATGGGCGTCAGGTCACGGCGCTTGCCCTGACCAAGGGTCCTCAGGGAAGCCACCACCTCGTCGCGCGCACCTCGGACTCGCCTCTCTCGCGCCCTGCGGTCTGCCGGCACATCCAGCACCTGGTAAATGATGGAGAGATTTTCGTCGTCATGCAGATACCCCTGAGCCGTGGACACTTCAGTATAAACTTTCACCCAGAAGTCCACTGCAGGCTTCAGAGCCTCAGGCCGCGGAAAGTCTGTCGCGCTGACGCAAAACGGCAGCAATAGCAAAACAAACAGAAATGCCCTGATCATCGCCATAATCTACTGGTGCTCGAAATTTACTGATTTATATCAGAGCTTCCAGAGCCTGTCACGCGAACCGCGCGCAGGGCCAGGGACAATCGCTTTATAGACAATGGGAGTTCAAGAAAATTAATTTTGCCTCGTCAGCTGCAAGTCTTTATTCTTTGTCGACTCCGGTGTCTGGAACAGACCAGAGAGCACCACGAGAGGCCCGCATATTCATGGCACAAGCCGGCATCCACCGCACTGGAGGTATTCACAAATCGCCCCCAGGCCCACATCTCTCTCGAGTTACTGCCAGCGTGATAGCACGGGGGAACGGGGGTTATGCATAGTGTTGTTATCATCGGCGCCGGGGGTGTCGGCAGCGTGGTGGCACACAAGTGTTGCCAACTGCCGGAAACGTTTGGCGATATAGTGCTGGCCAGCCGCACGGAGTCGAAGTGCAAGCGTATCGCGAAACAGCTCGATAGGCCCGTGCGCACAGCGCAAGTAGACGCAGACAACGTGTCACAACTGGTTAGTCTGTTGCAGCGAGAGCAGCCGGAGCTGGTCATTAACGTAGCTCTGCCTTACCAGGATCTCAGTATTATGGAAGCCTGTCTCAAGGCGGGAGTGCATTATCTGGACACTGCCAATTACGAACCGCGGGAAACAGCCCGCTTCGAGTATCACTGGCAGTGGGATTATCACCAGCGTTTCGTTGACGCAGGGCTAACCGCATTGCTGGGCAGCGGGTTTGATCCTGGCGCTACCAATATCTTTACTGCCTATGCTGCGAAACACTATTTCGACGAGATTCAGCAACTGGACATTATCGACGTAAACGGCGGCAACCACGGTTATCCTTTCGCTACCAACTTTAATCCTGAGATCAATATTCGCGAAGTCAGCGCAAAATGCCGGCATTGGGAGAACGGAGAGTTCGTGACCACGCCGCCCCTGTCTATGCGTGCACAGTACACCTGCCCTGAAGACGTAGGCACCTATCCAATTTATCGTATGTATCACGAGGAACTCGAGTCACTGAGTAAACATTTCCCCAGCCTGAAGCGCGCGCAGTTCTGGATGAGTTTTTCCGACGCCTATCTGCAACATCTGCGAGTCCTGAGCAACGTGGGCATGACCGGCATCGAACCGGTGGACTATCAGGGTCAATCCATCGTACCGATCCAGTTTCTTGCTCATTTGCTTCCAGACCCCGCCGCGCTGGGTCCGCGCACTCAAGGGAAAACCTGTATTGGCTGCCTGGTGCGCGGTATAAAAAATGGCAAGGAAAGGTTGATTCATATCTATAATATTTGCGATCACGAGGCCTGCTTTCGTGAAGTAAAGTCACAGGCAATTTCCTACGCCACAGGGGTTCCCGCCATGATTGGAGCCAAGCTGATTTTGGAGGGCCAGTGGCGCCAGCCGGGCGTCTGGAACACAGAACAGTACGACCCGGATCCGTTTATGGAGGATATGAAGCGCTACGGCTTGCCCTGGCAAGTAACCGAGCTGGACCCAGTATTTCAACTGGATACCGAGGAGCACCAGGCCACGAATGCAGTTCACTGACTTCGACACACTTGATCTTACAAGGCTTCCCTCGCCTTGTTTCGTCGTCGACGAAATCGCCGTAGAGCGCAATCTGAGAATCCTCTCGGATCTGGCAGACGCGAGTGGTGCAACGGTTCTGGCGGCCCTGAAGGCTTTCGCGCTTTGGAAACTAGCGCCGCTATTTTCCCGTTACCTTGGAGGCACCTGCGCCAGTGGCTTGTTCGAGGCTCGCCTGGGAAGAGAACATTACGGCGGCGAAGTGCATGTTTTCAGCGCAGCTTACAGTCAAAACGATCTTATCGACATTCTGGGGATTGCCGACCACGTAGTGTTTAACAGCTGCGAGCAATGGCTTCGGTTTCGTCCGCTATGCCTGCAGGCGCGTGAGCAACGCCCGGAGCTACAATTCGGCCTGCGCATCAACCCAGAGCATTCAGAGGTCTCTTTTCCACTTTATGACCCGTGCACACCGGGCTCACGACTGGGCATCCCGATTGCGCAGCTGGATGAGCGCGCGCTGACGGATATCAGCGGTTTACACTTTCATACACTGTGCGAGCAGGGTTTTCCTCCTCTGCAACGAACATTAAAGGCCGTTGAAGACAGGTTTGGTCACCTGCTTGATCGTATGGACTGGATTAACTTCGGTGGAGGACATCACATTACACGAAGCGACTACCAGGTCGACGCACTTGCCGACTGCATCTGTCAGTTCTCCGAAAAATACGGCGTGCGGGTTTACCTTGAACCCGGCGAGGCCGTCGCTATCGACACCGGCGTACTGGTCAGCGAGGTGCTTGACCTGAGCTATAACGAGATTGACCAGGCTATTCTCGACTGCTCCGCCACCTGCCACATGCCCGACGTATTGGAAATGCCGTATCGGCCCAATGTGCGCGGGGCGGGTGACAGCGGCGCCCTCCGCCACAACTATCGACTCGGAGGCCTGACTTGTCTGGCAGGGGACGTAATCGGCGACTACAGTTTTAAGCAACCCCTACAGGTGGGCCAACGACTGTTGTTTGAAGATATGGCTCACTACACCATGGTAAAGACCACCACTTTCAATGGCACTCGACTGCCTGCCATCGCGTTGTGGAACTCGCAAACCGACGTTTTAGAGATACTGCGAGAATTCGATTACGCAGACTTCAGGGATCGCCTTTCATAGCCCTGTCAGCGGCCCGAGACCCCAACCAACTGCCATCACGGCGTAAAAGTGCGTCGGGTAGAACAATACAGACTGACAACCGCCTCGCTGTTTAGGATAATGCGCCCATCACGCCCTTGCGGAACTAACATTATGCAACAGCCCATCTGGCTGCTGTCCCTGGATTCGGACACCTTTCCCGCCGCGCCCATGACCACCGGCGGCCTCAAGGCGTACTATCAAGCCCATGGCAAGCAACCTGACCAAACAGATATACAGCTGGTGCACTTCGTAAACGAACCGGAGCGTATCGAGGCCTGGCTCACCGAATGGAAAGAACAACAGCTGGCGATCGCCAACAAGGCACTTGAAGAGGGCCTACAGCCGATAATGGGCTTTTCTGTCTACACTTGGAACGCGGCGGAATTCCTCGACGTGATGCGGGTGATAAAGGCACTTTGTCCGCGCATATTAATCGTGGCGGGGGGGCCGCACGTGCAGAAAGCCGCGGATTACCTGTTTTCCGAGGCTTTGGACCTGGTCGTTATGGGAGAGGGTGAGGAAACACTGACCGAATTGATCGATACCCCTTGCCGCTCCCAGTGGCCAGACATTGCTGGACTCGCCTATGTGAACGATGGTGAGCTATTGGTGACTGCGGCAAGACCGCGCCAAACCGATCTGGATAGTCTGCCTTCCGCGCTCGATGCTATTAGCCTGTACGACAGCAACGGTGAACCCTATGAGTGCATCTCTTATGAGACCAGCCGTGGCTGCCCCTATAAATGCGCTTTTTGCGAGTGGGGTACCGGAGCCATTGGCACCAAAATGCTATCTGTGTCACCGGCACGCGTGAAACGCGACTGGAATCGAATTGTCGACGCGGGTATTAAAAACATCTGGCTTGCTGATTCAAATTTTGGCGCGTTGCGCGAGGACGTAGAAAAAGCGGATATTCTTTGTGAGATCAAAAAACGCACCGGCCTGCCGACCTCCTTTGCGACTTCCTGGTCGAAGAAACACGGATCCCGTTCCAGGCAGATTGTTCTGCAACTGCACGCGAACGACTTGCTGCCTCACTACCACCTTGCACTGCAGACCCTCACCCCGCTCGCACTCGAACTGTCTCATCGCAAGAATATGGATGCTAATAAGTACGAACCCATAGCCCGGGATATGGCGAGAGCTGGAATACCAATAGCATGCGAACTTATCTGGGGTCTGGTTGGAGACAATCTAGAGGATTTTGAAAAACACCTGGACGCGCTGTTCGCGATTTTTCCAACAATTCATATTTTCGGTTATACACTACTACCCGGTACGGAGTTTTACGACCGCCGCGAGGAGTACCAGATCGAGACACTGCCTGTGGCCGGCTATGGCAAAGCCAAAGGCGAGTACGTTGTTGGCTGCATGAGCTTTCCCGTAGAAGAGGGTCTGGAAGGCTACTTCCTGCTGACAGCGCATCAGATTATGAGCCGTGGCTACGTGATGCCAATGACATTGCGCTATCTTGCATTGAGCAAAGCAACGCCCGTCGCGGGGCTGATGCGAGCTGTATTGCGCGCGCTCTGCGAAAAGTTCAGTTGTGACGTGCCCGGCCTCGTGGCGACCGATATCATGGATGTCTACGAACGGCGTAGCGAGCTGTTCGTCGCCGTAATTAAACATCCCGAGCGGACTTATGAATGTTTAGAACAGGTCGCTCAGAACTGGGCAGATGCTCACATCAGCAGTTCGACCGATGCAGCATCACTGAAGCAGCGGTTGCACGGGCTGCTGGCGCTGGACAAGGCATTCGCGCCGCGCTGCGGTCCCACGCGGCAGGACACGGTGGAGTTTGAGTTCGACGCCAACGCCGTACTGGATACTCTGGAGAACATGGAGTTACCCACTCCGGGAATGTTTGCGGCAAAGACCACTATTCTCCATCTCACTATTCCGGGAGGGGTGGGTGAACTCATCAACGATCCGGATGGGGGTGTATGGATTCACGCGGAGCGTACTGACAACCCTGATGACACCCCTGATGCAGCACAACCGATAGAGATCGTCTCACTGACGGCAAGCGCCTGACGCGCAATCTTGCATAGAGCCATTGCGCTCCACCTTGTATGCCTAACCGGGAAACTCGCGCATGGAAAAATGGATCATAGATAGCATCGGGATAATGGGCATGATAATGGTGGTTATCGCTTATCTACTGCTACAACTTGAACAACTGCATCCCAAGGGGCTTACTTACAACAGCTTGAACCTGGCAGGTGCGATACTTCTTTTAATCAGTCTGTGCTTTCACTTCAATCTGGCCAGTTTTATCATCGAATTATTCTGGATTTTCGCGTCACTGATAGGGCTGTGGAAGTATCGGCGCCGGCGTGTGGTTGGCCGCACGACAAGCTAAGAAGACCATACAGAGAAGGCGAGTCGTATCGCACGGCGTCACGGATTCAACGAGCTATTGATACTTGCCTGGGTCAGCCGCGACAGTTACACGATGTAAAATTCTGTCGTAACCGTCGTAACCCCCATAGGCTCGGTGTAACAGGGATCGGTTATCCCAGATCACTAACATGTTCTCCTCCCATCGATGGGTATACTGGAACTCTTCCCTCGTCTGCCATTCATAAAGCTCCAGCAGCAAGGACAGCGCCTCTTCATCGGGCATTCCCCTTATGCCGATAATATAGCCGATGCAACCCAGCAAGGTATCGCGGCCGCTTTCCGGATGTTTATCAATAAAAGGGTGGCCACAGACTTCTCTGGCCTCTTCTGAGAAGCGGATGGACATGCTGCGCCCTGCTGCCCTGTCGTTCTCCCCGTACATACCATCTGGGGCATACGCTGTGCGGGCCGAATGCAAGGCTATCTGTCCTTCCAGTTGCCTGCGCAGCTGCAACGGCATCTCCTGCAGGGCTTTCTGCTGGTTTATAAATCCAGTATCCCCGCCCACCGGAGGAATGACAATACTGTACAGGCAGGTACCAATCGGGGGCTGGGGCAGAAAACTCCAGTCAGAATGCCAGTTCTCCGCAAACAGAGGTGCCTTCTCGCCGGCCCTTCGCGTCAACGCCACAACGTGTTCGCTGCCCTCGATAGTGCCAAAAAAAGGCTCGGAACCAAATACACCAAAGTAATCCACCACGCGTTCCAGTCTCGCGTCGGAGAGCGCCTGTTCAGGGAAGGCAAGCACGTGATGCTGCAACCACGCCTCACGCAGCATCGCTACGGTAGTCGAATCCAGTTCTGAGGACAGATCGACTCCGGTTACGGTTGCACCGCAGGCTTCTCCGGAGGGAGTGACTTCTATCATGGCGTTCTCCGCTGGCGCCGGATAACCCAACGCTACAATTAAACAGTTCGATAATTAGTTTAACTCATGACGCAAAAGGTTTTATATTGCGTCTCTTGAAAAACATCAGGAGCATTCAATGATAGCCTGGACAGAGCAACAAGGAATGATCAGGGACATGATCCGCGACTTCGTGGAAAAAGAGATCGTTCCCCATGTCGATGATCTCGAGTACAACGGGCTGCCGCCCTACGACATTCTCCGCAAGCTGTTCTCTACTTTTGGCATGGACGAGCTGGCAAGCACGCGTTTTGACAAGCAAATCGCCAGAGAGGAAGCACACGCTGCAGGAAAAACTGTCGACACACCGGAGAACACAGATAGAGTGAATGGCGACCCCGTCTCTACCGAAGCGCTTGACGCTGTGGCGATGGGCATACTGCCGATTGTTGAGATAAGCCGCCAGTGCCAGGGCCTCATCACCGCGATGGGAGTATCCGTCGGCCTGACAGGAGGCGCCATCATGTCCAAGGGTAGTCTGGCGCAAAAGAAAAAATATGGACGGGACCTGCTTACCCTGAAAAAGATCGGTGCCTGGGCCATTACGGAACCTAATTCCGGCTCCGACGCGTTTGGTGGCATGAAGTCCACCGCACGCAGGGACGGCAATGGCGGCTATATACTCAACGGCAGTAAAACATATATCACCAATGGGCCACACGCCGACACGCTTGTATTTATCTGTCGTCTCGAAGAAGAGGGCGTCGACAACAGGGACCGAAAGATCGTGTCCTTTATCCTTGACGCCGGCATGCAGGGGCTGGAACAGAGCGCACCATTCAAGAAAATGGGCATTGGCTCGTCACCAACGGGCGAGCTGTTCCTTACCGACGTTAAAGCCGGACCCGAGCGGCTAATGGGCGAATCGGAGGACGGTTACGGTCGTTCAGGCGCAAAGTCCACCTTCAGCACCGAACGCGCCGGGGTTGCTGCGATGGCACTGGGTTTGGTGGAACGATCCCTGGAGCTCAGTATCGAGTACGCGAAAACCCGGGTGCAGTTTGGTCAGCATATTGGTAGCTATCAACTAATACAGTTAAAGCTTGCGAAGATGGAAGTCGCCCGCCTGAATCTGGAAAACCTCGTGTTCCGCTATATCGAGACCCGCGCGGCGGGGAAAGACCTGACTCTGGCAGAGGCGTCTGCCATGAAGTTATATGCAGCCCAAGCAGCCATGGAAGTAACCACCGAGGCGGTACAGGTATTTGGCGGCGCCGGCTACATGCGGGAAACCCGAGTGGAGCAATTGATGCGCGACGCCAAAATTCTTCAGATCTATGCAGGCACTGACGAAATGCAGGTGCTGGCGATAGCGAAAGATCTGCTGGGGCGGAGCTAACCGGAATCGCCGGGAAGGGCTCATCGCTACTGCCCCGAGCATAAGCTGCGCCACTGGGGCCGGGGGGGGTAGGAAGTCAGGCAGAGTCCAACACGCCCGGGTCCCAGGGCACACCATTGATATGCCCTCCGCCATCGACAAACAGCGTGTTTCCCGTCATGTAGCCCGCCATCTGTGAGGCGAGAAACACTGCCACTGGAGCGATATCCTTTTCCGGGTCACCCATCCTGCCCATGGGCACAGTCTTTTTCAGATCCTCTGCCATCCCGGGGTTGAAGTCCGCCAACGCCTGATACGGTGTAGTTGCGGCACCGGGACAAATGACGTTGGCAGTAATACCGCAGCGGGCCCACTCCGCAGCGGCGGTCCGTGTATAGGCCCGCAGCGCCTCCTTGGCGCTGTTGTAGTCTGCAGTGTATTTGTGCGCATTCACGCCGTTGAGGGAACAGAGATTAATTACCCGCCCATAACCACTGCGCTGCATAGCAGGAAATACAAGTTGCATAGCTGCTACAGCTGCAAAAAAGCCGGCGTTCATACTGGTACGCAGACGATCTTCTGTCAGCTCGTGAATGTGCGAGGGAGCGTAGGCCATTGTTGGGTAAGCATTGTTCACCAGAATATCGATACACCCCTCTCGCTCAAGCACGCCCTGCAATGCAGCACGCACCGAATCCACATCAGTTACATCCAGTGGGACAAACTGCCCCGGCGGCCCCAGGTTGGCCAGCTCTTTCGCAACACCCTGACCGGATTCCGTATTTTGCTCCGCTACGATGACAACCGCACCCTGCATCGCGAAAGCCCGCGCAATGGCCCGACCGATTCCCGCGCCCGCGCCTGTGACAACGGCAATTTTACCTTCGAGTAAGAAGCTCATGATCTTGTTATCTCTCTCCTGTTCCTCAGACGACGCCCTTTAATGGGCACAGCCTCCGCAGAATAAGCATCGCGCATCAGCGACCCGACTCATGCATACAATCCTACCTCGGCATACATTGGCAACGAGCTCACAGCGATGCTGCGAATCCGAGACAAGAGAGCAGCGAAAAAAACTCGAAGCTGCATGTAGTCGTGGACATCAGGGCCTGGTTCTAGGTCAAACCAGGTGTCTCACTGAAAAGGTGCTCCGCTCGTTGCTTCAGACCCCTCGCGCAATTGTTAAATCCCCGCTCTATTTGCTCACCCATGGCCTCCATCATCGCAGGCACAAACTCCCCACTGAATTCGTCGATGCTCCAGTAGCGACAGCTTGAGGCGTTAATGGGTGTTATTCGCTGCATACGATCGGCGTGGACAGGGTCACCGGGCTTGTTTTCCATGGACCAGACGATGGTATGGAAGGGCTCCAATCGCGTCACGTACTCGACCTGCTGCTGCAGACCATTGCCGAGGTCCACCTGCATTTCAAGCGCTGAACCTACAACCGGATCGCCCTTCATCCTGGGGCAAAAGGAGTTCCATAGCTCGTAGTTAGCAAAATCCATCAACACGCCCCACACAATTTCGGCGGGTGCGTTGATCACAATTTCTTCACTGGCGACGCTGTTTTCAGTAATCATATGTGTCCCTGAAAAATGCTGTGTGTTTCTGACCTGTAATATCGCAATCAGTTTGCGAAACTTACTCCACCATTGACTCGCCATGTCTGACCATTGACCCATTCACCATCGTCAGACAGCAGGAACGCCACGGCAGCGGCAATATCTCCCGGTGCACCGTGTCGCGGACTACGTGCCCCTTTGAGCATCCAATCTTTCATTTGCTGATCCATTGCGGCTTGCAATTGTTCTGTCAGTATAAAGCCGGGGGAGATGGTATTGCACCGTATCCCCTCTTGACCCCACTTACTGGCTACGTGACGGCACAGGGAGTTCACGCCCGCCTTTGATGCGGCATAAGCCGGACGTTCCGGTTCTCCGACCACACCCGCATCAGAGGACGTCAAAACGATGGCACCGCCCCCTCGTTCCAACAAATGTGGCAAGGTGGCCCGCAGCAGCATGGCCGTACCCACCACATTAATCTTCAGAGTCCTCTCCCACAGGGCACTGTCGTTACTGAGAATATCACCGTCCACGAGCACCGCCTCAATGTCTGCCACGTTGGCAAACACACCGTCGAGCCCACCAAAATGCGCCGCGACTGACTCGACCAATGCACTAATCGTCGTTTCATCAGACTGATCATACTGCCAGGCAACCACCTCTCCACCCTCTGCAGACAGTTCATTGGCCAATACACTAGCGGTTTCGATATTGAGGTCTCCGAGGGCCACCCGCGCACCCTCCTCGCACAAACGTCGCACAGTTGCGGCACCAATACCCGTTGCCCCACCACAAACCAGAATAATTTTGCCCTGTAAGTTTTTCATATAGAACGCACCAAGAAGCAAGACACCGTCGCAGTTTGCAATTGAGCACACCGGCTGATTATGCAAGTATCCATTGCTGACTCATGGATATCCAGCACTCACCAGACACACTTCGGAGAACGCCAGCTTACTGAACCATGTTGGCCTTTATCCGCCACCTACTGGCCTCTGCACTGCGATCTCGAGCGACTGCGCAACGCCTACCTCGCCAAACAACAAGACATGCGCGACAACCCCCGCGGCTGGCAGTAGAGACACAGCGCTTAACTTGTTGTAACAGAACGAAATGGCAGGACTTTTCAATCAGGTCGCGTTTATACAGAGAAGATAATCACGGATTGTTTCAACGCTGCCAGGGCATTTCGACCCAGTGGTTCCGGGTCACCGGAAAGACCTTTATCCAGAACGCCTGCAGGCTATTGAAGAACGGGGAGTGTTCGTTTCTGGAAGTATCGTCGATACGGCCTTTGCGACTGCGAGCATCGCCGTGCAACCATCAAATATACTGAGGTTCCCGACGCGGTAGAGGTTGCTGTTTACCGAGCAGCGCCGGTCGATAGGGAATCTCAAACCGCGCCCAACGATATCTCTCCAGCGGCGTAAGCCTCGGTGTATTTGCGAAATTTTCGGAACATTACTTTATTGGCTAGTCGAATAGCCGGACGAGTTAAGGGCATCAGGCGGCGAGAGAGCCCGTTCACTTCCATCGCCATATACCACTCCACCCGACAACTGCCATTACCCAAGTCAGTCACGCGGTAGTCTTCGAGGAAACTCCGCGTCGTATCCTTGCTGCAGCCTTCAAAGGTAAACGCCATACGCTTGCCCCGCTCCCACTGGACAAATTCCTCATAGCCAGTCATGTCGCCCATCATGTGGACGCTGCGCGTGGTACCCACGCCATAGGGCTGGGGAGAGGTCCACTCTACTTTTTCGATGGGCAAAGCCCACTCGGTCCAGGCGTTGGCATCCTCAAACACATCAAAAATCTGCTCCGGGCTGGCCTCAACGATCTCTATAGCCACAAATACGTTCCTCGTCTGTTCGAGAAACTCCACACCCACTTTTTGGCACTCGTAATAGTCGCCCAAAATTTTCCCCGTAAAAATATGAACTCGCTGTAAGGGGACGCACTGTACACCACCCGGACACCGATTAACCAGCACGGGGTGAGACGCCTCACACCGACCTAACTCACACGGCCAGAAACACTGCCGCCCGCACGACAAACACAAACCAACGCGTTAACGACGCAGGCCGCCGATAGTAATGCAACGCACTGCTTTTTGATTCTGCAAAATACTCTGACTGATATCTTCGTCGGTGGCGACGACCGTATAACAAACCCGTCGGGCGAACCAAGGCAGGCTGGCTGGCCTTCAGTCTGCTAACCGCTTAGAGCGCGGGCTCGCTCTTCGTAACGATTGATCGCTTCTGCGCTGGCCACCTTTTCGTAGGGCTTTAGGCCGCTAAGCAGCATGCACTTCTTACCGCGCCCGACAATTTCGCCGTTTGATACAAGATGAAAAGCCAGATCTACGCTACCGCGTTTGCCATTAATCTCCACGCGGTGCTTGTCGCTCTCCAGCAATGCCCCGCTTATGTCGAGGGTGTCGAGGTCTATCGACATACTCTGGTACATCACGATAGGACGGTCCGGATTAATCATAACCCCCTGATCCGCCAGCAACGGCACCAGTAAGCGAGGAAAGGTCTGGCCAGAGAACTCTACGTAACTCTGCGTGATGCTTTTAACAAGCGCCTCGTCCTGCCGGGATTCCCCGGAAATATTTACCTGCAAGTATTCTCGCCCGCCCTCGTCTAACAACCGCAGACCGGGTGCCGGCTCTGGTGGAATGAGCTCAACTCCCTCGACCACCATGCCCGAGAATATAAACTCCATGTGCTGGCTCACTCCATAGCGAGCCAATATCACGGCAAAAAGTAAGTCTCCAGGGATACAAAAACGCTTCGCATCGATGTCGTGGATCGGATTGAAATCATTGGCCATATTCTTGGCGAATTCGCTGCCCTGCTCGCGAGTGAAGCTGATCCGTCCGTTTGTTTTGTTGTAGTAATCATCGATAATCATGGCTGTCCAGCTTTACCTCGATGTGCATTAACAGTGTGCATTTTAACAGCATTTCGTCGTACGAGGTGATTAGCCTGCAAATGTGAGACTCGTAGCACGGAGAGATACGGTGCGCTCTGTGGCTGCACCGTGTGAATCCAGTTCCCTGAGGCTTACGGCAGGCGCGCTTCCGTCACCCATCCAGCACAAAGCCATGCAATAGTTTTCCAGTGGATCCAGTAAAAAATAGGTGGCCGGATCTGCGCCATCATCGGTGAGTCGGGCTATACGCCCAGGTCCATCCTCGCACAAACTGACGTCGAACCCGTAGGCTTTCAACCCGGGTGCAAGTGCCTCACCACGGGCTTTCACGGCGCACTCCTTGAGGGTCCAATAGTCGAAAAAACGTTGTCCTCGTAATAGATCGGGACACGTCTCCAGTAGTGCCAATTCTTCCGCACGGAAGTATCGGCGCGCCACCTTTAGCGATGCACGACGAGGATCACAGTACTCAAGGTCGACCCCTACCGGTGCCCCGCGACTGATTGCGCAAACCAACCAGTCACCACTGTGGCTGAGATTAAACTCGATAGCCTGTGCGCCTCCCGCCAGCGCGGGCTTGCCGTGCTCCCCCTCAGTGAAAAGCAACTCGGCTGCCGGCGCTCCGACGTAGCCGGAAAGAACCGCACGTTTGAAGACATCGGAGCTTGCAACGCTGTCGTTGCGGGCGAGCCACAGGTGGACGCAATTCGCCTCCAGAACAACACTTTCGGAATTGTCTACCACCCTCAAGTGATCAGAAACGCTGAATAGTTTTGCCGATGATCCGATCACGCACCTTCCAGAACAGGCTGTCAGGATTGATCACCACAATAAAAACTTTGCGCAGCTTATCGCCAGGGCAGGCTATCGGGCGCACCGCATGCCAGGAGTGGTCGGTGCGCAGCATAAGGGCACTTGCATTGCCAATAGACTCGAACTCGATAATTTCTTCAAAGTCTTCGAGTGCGGGTGCGGTGTTGTAATCCAGCTGGCCGCCGTCATCAAGGGCCAGGGTCGCGCCACCCCAAGCCGGATCCCAACTCTCCTTCGAATTGAAGTAAAACAGATGCGAGCCGTGCTCCCGGCGGGCGTCACAATGCGGCGAAACATCGGCGCCGCTGGGGGTGTAATGCCAATGAAAACGAAACTCTACCTTGCGCGCGCCAAGCAATCGCTGAATCTCGCCTCGATACGCGTCCGAGCACAGCTCAGCGATGAAGTCTTGCCACGGCTTTGGCACCGGCATACCGGGCGTGTACTCCAGTGAGTGACGATCATGCGGCGCCTGTCCCGCTCGACGGCTCTTACCTATGATGGCATCGAACATTTCCAGCGGCGGCATGTTATCCAGCAACGCCTGAAATCCCTCATGTTGCAGCAGCGGTTGATTAAAATAGGGGTAGGGCGTTACTGACATGAACTCATCGGTAGACAAGGCCTGCAGCTTTTCAATGTCGAGATATTTCATTGTGCCCGGGGTTCCAGTTTTGGGGTTCGCGCCAGCACCTCAAAGGCATCGTGACGCACATGATTCCTGTCGATTTCATCGCGCACCTGTGTCTCGGTTACGTGGCCCACCTCCAGGCACTCCTTTAAAAGCCCGAAGAAAAATGCTTCCTGCTGCAGGTCCGGGTGCTGCTGGTAGCGGCCCAACAGCCCGTACTCGCCGAAGACCCTCGCCCGCAGTCGGTTGGCTGATGCCAACACAGGCTTATCCTTGAACTTATCAGCCGGAGTGTAATCGACGGGCAGACCTGTTTTCCAGGGTTGGGTTTTTCGTTTGGTGTTGTGCAGCAAGCGGGTATTGGCATCGAGGTGGTCAAAGTCGTTCCAGTAATCCTCGAGGAAGCCGATATTCTCAGGATTCTCGTGAGCCAACACCATCCACTCCTTGTAGTCCTGCTCTCGGCGAAACAGTGCATCGAATTCTGCCTCCGCATCCCAGTGTCGAAGTTTGGCACACTCCATGAGCATCACGCTGGTCGCTACCTGGTCAGCTTTATCCGCCTTCGCAGAGCGACGCCGCCCCATAACTGCAGCACTGCCCATATCTCGCTCGAACAATTCAAAAACATCCCCGACCGCGAAGACATCCGGATCGGTAAGCACCGCCCTGCCCTGCCAGTTCATCAATTTTGGCGGCAGAAAACGCAGCGGAGTGAATGACTGCAGATCATCCATATGCCAGATGCGCGTGGTGCCACCGCGCAGGAAAGGCTGTCCCTCCTTGGCTGCAAGATAGGGGTAGTTTTTTGTATGTATAAACTGCACATCGAACTTATCGGCGTGAGCAGAGTTGCGGCGGAAAGAATAGTCTGCGACCAGCGCGCCCAACCACTGACGTTCGTTGGTATGGATAAATACGCAGTGGTCTTTCACTCCGCCTCCGACGCTTCTGCACTGGTGTAACCGAATGCTGGCAACATGCGCGAATCTACCATGGCGACCAGCTCAGCCACTTGATTGTCATCAAAATAATCCCGATATCCCCCTACCTTTGCTTTCCGCACTTTATACGTATTAGGGTCATTAACATCCTTGGCCTGAACGCGGCTGCCGCTGCGCCAGAAGTAATTCTCCTGCTCTTTTTTACGCAGGTTCTCCACCGAGGCAAACTCTGCCGTATCTTCCAGATACTCAGGAATCGCCTCGAGATTGAGGAACTCCACGATACGCTCCATTTCCTGTTCCGGGTTGGCGCGCAAATCTTCGTAGCGCACCACAAGCAGCTCCTTGATATGGGGCAATTCCCGAGCCCAGTTATTCATGAAATCTATTATGTGATTCAGCCCCTGACCTTCGTGTTTTACAAAGTCATAAACCGATATCTCGGCGTCGTGGGGTGGATAATTGTTCATGGCCTTCTTTTCGGGCCGCATACGAAACTTCCACTGATGGAACTGGGAAACCGCCACGTCGATCGGGTTGCGCACCAGCAACACGGTTTTTTTGTCGTAGAAATCCCTCTTGGAATCAACGTTACCGGTGTATCTGCGCAGGTAGTTGTCGTGAGTGAAGAAGATCTTCGGGATGCTACTGTTGAGCCGCGTGTAGTTGTCAAATCCCATGAGGATATTATCGGGCAGCTTGTACACCAGCTGGTAATAGCGGGAAATCATCACCCGCACCCAGGTACGGCCGCTTTTACCATAGGACGCAAAGACGTACTGGCAGCGGTTATACTTCCAGAATTCCTCCTTGCCACGACGCCAGCGTTGCAGATCGTGTGCCTTTTCCTCCGGTAAAAATACCGAAATCGCGCGTACCAACCACTTGATCAGTCGCTTGATAATCATATGCATGAGTATTTTCCCTTGATCAGGGCAGATCAAGCGGCGAAGGTTATCGGATGATTGGGTTATTCTCAAGATTCCGTGGTATTTTTAACGCCTTTCCACCTTTCCTCAACTGTATGATTTTCTTGGGATTTGGAGATGCGCGCCAGCAAGGTAACAGACTGGGAGCGCGTGGCAGCAACACAGCGGTGCGGGTCTTGACTACAGTGACCCCCCCTGTCTAAACGGTGCAGGTAGATGAACACGTTAAAACAACTGATCATTATTATCACGGCTCTCGCCTCACTACAGGCAGTGCCGGTCATGGCCGCCAGCGGGGACACTGCCACGCTACCCTCCTGGCAGGTGCTGGAATTTGAGGAAAAAGCATTCTGGGCCACGGCTCATTCCCGCATAGAATTACTTCCCGATGAGGAAAACATGGAATTCTGGCTACTGGATGTCACCAGTTCCGTGGTGGGAAACTCAGAGACTGTAGCGGTAGTTTTTGAACCCGAAACGGGCCAGGTGTTATCCCGGTCCCGGCTTAGCAAGGGCAAGGGGCACCGCATGAAACGCTATGAGTATCAGGAGAACACCGTAGTGCGCGAGCGTCGCAATGGAGGTGATTACCCGGAGATGGCTCCAGCGGACTGGCCCGTCTCATCGCGGAAAAACGTGGCATTACCCGCTACGGCAAGGGATAACATTATCACTAGCCCCTACCCATTGCTGGTTCTCGCCCAACGATTACTGGCCAGCGACGAAAAACAGGCCATAGAAGTACTGGTACACACGGATCTCAATATCTACCGCGTACGTCTCAGCAGCGGCAACGGGATACCACTGGATGTTAACTATCTGCAAGATAAGGAACGCGTGCAAGGCAGGCGCGAGACACGAGCTGTCGCCATCCAGGCCAACCCGGAAGGCGCGCTCAACGATGATGAAGATTTCAATCTGCTCGGCCTGGAGAGCGACATCCTGCTGTTTTTTGACAAGGCCTCGCTGCTACCCCTTCAGGTAACGGGCAAAGCCCCCAGAATCGGCGACACTAGCATCAAGCTGAAGTCAGTCATCCTGCGGCAACCACCCGCGTGAGACCAGCGCCCGGTGCGGTGGGCCTGATCAGCAACCCATCCAGCGGCCACAACCGCGGTCAGTTCGAGCATATTTGTAAGCAGCTTGCACAACACCCGGTGATCCATCACCGCATTACTCGAAGCCCCGCCGACATCCTGAGTGTGCTTGAGGAATTTGCCGAACTCGATTTAAAGATACTGGCCATCAACGGTGGGGACGGCACTGTATCGGCGATATTGGGCGAAATGCTTGAAAAACGACCATTGCCAACACTGCCCCAAATCGCTCTGCTACCCGGAGGCACCGCCAATATGAACGCGGGGGATATCGGTATACGAGGCTCTCTCCGGAAAGCCGTCGATCGTTTTTGCCACTGGTCTAATGCACAGTGCGCCGGCGGCGATATTGCAAGGCGCACCCTGATGAGAGTGGTAATAGAGGGTTCTGCTGCGCCCCGCTATGGCATGTTTCTCGGCGGCGGCGCGGTCATTCATGGCACAGAATACGCTCACCGGGAAATTCACTCCCGCGGCCTGCGCGACGACTTCAGCCTCGCACTGAGTACACTGCGAACGGTGTGGGGCGTGTTGCGAGACGACCCGGCTTTTAACCGACATATCACCACCACGTTAACCCTCGACGACGGTGTCCCGACTACACATGACTCGCTCATACTGACCCTGAGTACCCTGCACCGCCTCGCATTCGGTATGCGACCCTTTTGGAGCGACGAACCGGGCTCCATCAGACTGACCCTCATGGAACAGGGCTGTACCCGCTTTGCGCGCACTTTTCTTTCGATTGTTCGCGGACGACCCAATAGCAATGCAGTGCCCGCATCCGGATAC
Source organism: Halieaceae bacterium (assembly GCA_024224435.1). GTDB lineage: Bacteria > Pseudomonadota > Gammaproteobacteria > Pseudomonadales > Halieaceae > Marimicrobium. The sequence continues at coordinate 20,354 of JAAENL010000016.1, read as the reverse complement.
CACAGCCACAATGCCGACAGGATCACACTACAGATGTCTGGCAACCTCAATCTCGACGGCGAGCTGCTGGACGTGGATGGCCAGGTTGCTATTACAGCCAGCCCCGAGCTGGAGTTCCTTCGCCTGTGAATGCCTATCCAACGGTCTCCGGACCGGACCCCGACAGCGATCCCAATCTGTCCGCCCTGCTGTCGCAACTGCAGAAGCGACTGAACGGTGCGGTATGCTGCACCCTGGTCTACGGCTCCTGCCTGCGCAGTGGCAACATCTACGACGGCCTACTGGACCTGTACCTGGTCTGCGACGACTACCGTTCGGCCTACAGCAACGCTCGACTCGCAGCCGCCAATTGGCTGCTGCCGCCCAACGTTTTTTACGCCGAGCAAAAATCCACAGGAGCCGCTGGCAGCGATCTGACACTGCGCAGCAAAGTCACGGTGATTTCCCTGCGGGACTTCGAACGCGGCTGTTCTAACGCCTGGTTCGAGTCTTATATCTGGGGCCGATTCGCACAGCCCACTCATATACTGCACGCCCGCGACGGGCAGACGCGAGCAAGAATGGAGGCGGCTCTTACCCAGGCCGCACTTACACTATTGGTTAATGCGCTGCCTGCACTGCCACCGCAAGGCCGCCTCGAAGACCTGTGGGTGCAAGCTCTGGGAATGAGTTACAACACCGAATTGCGCACCGAGCGCAGCGGCCGGGCGCGTGAACTGGTTCTTGACGCGGCCGATTTCTATGCCGCTTTGACCCGCCATCACGCACCGCAATTGGGCCCATCTTTTGCACTGCGAGGGCAGGGCTCACAGGTCACCTATCGCAGCAGTTTCAGTCCCACCACGCGACGCTGGATCGCATTGGCATGGGCAGTGCGCCGTGCTCAGGGCAAACTCCTGTCAATCATGCGATTGGTAAAGGGGCTGTTCACCTTCGACGGCGGCCTTGACTATATCGCCTGGAAACTGGAGCGCCATTCCGGAGAAAAAATTGTCATCCCGGACAGGGTAAGGCGCATGCCGCTGGTACACATGTGGGGGTTTTTCTGGGGGCTGTACCGCCGCGGCATCTTCAAGTGAAAGGTGCGTCAAAAAAGACCTGAATTTCGTTGCAGAGTGCATTTATGTAGCTGTTTTGTATGCGTTTTATGAGATGTCCGCGGATATCCCAGGGACCTCGCAGGGCCACCGCAGCAGGTACTATTCACGCCCTGAACACCCCTCGGGAAATAGAAAAAAAAACCGCATTCCTTTATAATTTCGGCTTACGAAACTGATCCTCCGGCAGCCCCACGACTTCATGAAAGCCTGCGTTTTTATCCAGACCAATCATAAGCAAATCACCGGCGCTATCGTCGCCGAGCACGCGTTGCGTCGCTACTCGCAGAATAACGACAAGTTTGACGTGCAACTCATGGACACCAGAGACTACCCTTTTTTCGCCGCCCGCGAAGGCCAGGACTATCTGCGAGACGGCGTAAAGCGTGAATGGCTTAACGATGACCTGCAGTCCTTCACTCCGACCCGCTTTATGCCGCCAAAGCTCATGAATTATGAGGGCAGGGCGGTGGTGATAGACCCGGATATTTTCGCGACCACCGACATTTGGCAGCTTCTGAACCGCGATATGCAGGGTAAATCTATTATGTGTCGCATGCGCTCCGGCCCAAAAGGTCTGATCGACAAGTGCAAGGCCAGCAGTGTCATGCTGCTGGAATGCGAAAATCTCACGCACTGGAACGCCGAAAAGCAGTTCGAGGCCATGTTCGAATTCACCCAAGATTACCAACCCTGGATCTGCCTGCGGGAAGAGGACGAACAAAGCATTGGCTATTTCGAAAACGAGTGGAACGACTTTGACAAGTTCACGCTCGAGACCAAGATGCTGCACACCACGAGACGCAAGACACAGCCCTGGAAAACCGGCCTACCTACCGACTGGCGTCCCGCGGAGCGCTTCCGCCTCTTTCCCCCAGCCGCCTGGGTCATGCGCGCCCGACGTAAATTGTTCGGCGAGTACGCCTTCCTCGGTAACTACAAGCAACACCCGGACGCGAACCAGGAGCAGTTCTTTTTCGGCCTGTTGAAGGAGTGTCTTGAACAGGGCCAGATCACTGAGGAATTCCTGCGCGACGAGATGGCACGAAATCATGTTCGTCATGATGCACTGGAGATCCTGGAGACCACGCCTGACCTGCCCCCGGCTCCTCTGCACCCGCTCAGTGTTCTATCACAAGCTGCCTGACCGCCTCAGCGGCACGCTGCAGCTCTTCCTCGGCAGGCGATGCGGAACTAGTTGGCATTGCGGCCTGACCTGATACGCGCAGTACTTTTGCAGCCTTTTCAAGCCCTGCCTCGTCCAACCACCTCGCACGACCTGACTCGACCAGTGCATGCTGGATGTTACCGATATCCCTACGCATACGCCGCGCACCAAAACGCATGGCAAATCGGTGGGACAAGGGCTTGTATCGATAGCTGTGCGCTAGAGCCCACCATGGGGCAATATCATCCATATCGAAAATAAACAGGGGGTTGCCGGTGGCGGCGGCCTCGCCCAGCATGGACATCGATTCACCGCTTACAACGAAAGCATCTGCCGATGCGAGTATGCCCCTGTAGGGGTTTTCTCCACCATCTTTCACGCGGTAGCAGTAGTTGGGTGACAGTATCTGCTCGCACAAGGCATTACCCGCCGCCTCGGAAGTACGGGCGCTGTCACTGACCAGCAGAGAGCCGCCACTCGCAGTAGCCAAGGCCTGCGCCAGACGGCCTAATCGTGCCGCTTTTTTGTCAGTCATGACAAAGCGTCCACTGTCACCGCCGACAAGGACAGCAATCCAGGGGCGCGGTAGATGCTCAAGCGAACGCTGCAAGCGCGCTCCGGCAAATGCCATCTCATCACTGTTGATCCGGTAAAGAGGCAGACTGTTATGCAGGATGTTGTCCTGTCGTGGCAGAAAATACTGGGGGGTGGTCACCAGCAAATCCCAGCATTCCAGCGGCGCCCACGGCCGACCCATATGCACCAGGCGGCTTCCACCACCGGACTGCTGCTTGATCCAGCGCGCCACAGGCTCGTTGCGGCGCCCGGCACTGATAACAACATCCGGCCAGGGGGCGACAAGATCGCTGGAGGCGGACGAGTCGATGCCGGCGAGCGTTACACCGCTGCCGAGATGGCATAGCAGCTCCCACGGCTGCGCCACTATATGCTTTTCTTCATAGCCCACGGATAACGCCTCCGCGAGCGCCCGGACCTGTGTATTATCCCCTGCCTTCTCGCCTAGCAGGCACCAGACTGTGAATTGACGCTCTGCCACGCACTGTCCTTATTTTTTTCGCTCGCCCGCAGCGGTGTAGTCAAAAATTGCCAGAGCGAGCCACCCATGGATGCGTTAAACTATCCCACAGAAAGCCCGTAGGAAGAAACCGTTGAAGCCCACCGTTTTTATACACACAAATCAAAAGCAGATGCTGGGCGCACTGGTGAGCCGCTACTCTTTGCGCAAACGCTCTGCTCACACTGACAAGTTCGATGTGAAGTTCATTGAAGTGAAGGATTACCCTTGCATGCTCGCGCGCGAAGGCCAGCCATACCTGCGCGATGGAGAAATGCGCCCCTGGTTGAATGACGATCTGCAATCGTTCACCCCACTGCGTTTCGCACCACCAGAACTCATGCACTATGAGGGCCGTGCGGTAATTATGGATCCGGATATTTTTGCTATCGGCGATATCTGGGAGTTGCTGCAGCGGGATATGCAGAACGCGGCCATCGTGAGTCGCCCCAAATCAGGGCGCAAGGGCCGCAAGGGCGCCTACGCCAGCAGCGTGATGTTGTTGGACTGTGCCAAGCTGCGACACTGGCAATTTGAGAAAAACTTCAGCGAGATGTTTGAACCCGTAGCACGGGATTACATGGATTGGGTCTCTCTAAAACTGGAGCCGACCGGCAGCATTGGTGCGCTGGAAGATTACTGGAATGACTTCGACAATCTCACGCCAGAAACCCGACTGCTGCACAACACGAAGCGCAAGACACAACCGTGGAAGACAGGACTGAAAATCGACTACCGTCCCGCAGACACTTTCCAACTGTTCCCCCCCCGTCACTGGCTCCGACGCGCCCGCAGGGCGCTGTTCGGTGAATACAGGTTTGCCGGGACCTATGCAGCGCACCCCGACCCTGCCCAGGAAACTTTTTTCTTCGGACTGGTGCGCGAAGCACTGGAGCAAGGTGACATCAGCGAAAGTCTGCTGCAGGACGAAATAGCACAGGGCCACCTGCGCAGCGACGCGATGGCGTTGATAAATGCCTGAGTTCAACCCCGCGTAACAGACGCCGGAATGAGCCTGTAAAGCAAGCATGTCCTCGAAACACATCCCGATGCTGCATAGCGCGGCCCTTTGTTAATAAACACCTTCGCGACAGCGCGCTGCCCTCTTCGTCGACATACGGCACTCCCCTGGTGGCGCCGGTTGCAGGCGCTCGCCGCAGGCTAAAGCAGTCCCGTTTACGCTTTTTCCGTTTTCAGGCGGAGCCAGCAACGATTCCTCTCGATCGCTATCGATCTCTCAAAACCAATTTTTTTCATTGAGTTTATTTTATGAACCTATTAGTTTATTTAATGGACTCTATAACCAATGAGCGATATCCTGCCCCCCTCAAGCAGACAAACGTGCACAGGACTCATCCCTATGAAGTGGCAGGAACTCGCCAGTCAGGAATGCTCTATCGCCAGGACACTGGCCGTCATCGGGGACCGCTGGACATTAATGATCCTGCGCGACCTGTTTCTGGGTGCCAGCCGTTTCGAAGAGATTCAGCGCAGCCTGAATATTTCCCGCACAGTCCTCGCAGAGCGGCTCAACCTGCTGGAAACGGAGGGTGTGGTCAGGCGCCTGGCCTATCAGCAGAAACCGACCCGTTACAAATACAAGTTAACCCCGAAAGGCATTGATCTCTATCCAGTGCTGATGGCGCTGGTGCACTGGGGCGACCAGCACTACGCCACCGAAGTCGGCCCTCCGGTGATACATCATCATCAGCGCTGCGGTCACGACTTCAGCGCGATGCTGACTTGCTCGGAATGTGGCGAGCCGGTGAGCCCCTATGAAACAACGGTGCGTTTCGCATCAGAAGCGATCACTGCCAGGCTGCCTGACACCGATCGGGGCGGAATGAATCGGGGGTAGGGTTATTCGTAACGGAACAGAGAATCGAGGGTCTCGGCAAGCCTTGCATCGATCGCCGCAACTTCTTCATCGGAAAAGTAATCGCGATAACCACCCACTTTGGCACGGCGGACCTTGTAGCTGTCAGGGTTGTCCTTGTCCCGGGGCATCATGCGGCCCCCGGCCAGACGAAACTGCTGCTTGCTCTCCATGCTCTTCATATTTTCGTAGGAAGAATAATCCACCGCAGCATTGACCTGCGCCTCGTTAGCTTCGACAGCCATGAAGTCCAGCAGCTTGCGCAACTGGTCACGGGGCTGCGCTCGCAGGTCTTCGTAACGTAGCAGATGAAAACGCTCGACCTGGTCGACCTCTTTGGCCCAGAGGTTCAGATAATCGGTGACAGCGCGCATGCTGCCCCCGTTATCGCCCATGACAAAATCGAAAAGACTGATATCGCTGCCGCGCGGCGGGTAGTTGTTTATCGCAACTTTGGTGGGCTTAATGCGAAACTTCCACTGGAAAAATTGTGATACTGCGACGTCCCTCGGATCGCGGGCCAGCAATACAACCGGCTTGTCGTAAAACGGTGCTTTTGTATCAAAATCTCCGGTGTAATCCTTGATGTAGTTATCGTGGGTGAAAAACGTTTTCGGGACAGATCGATTTAGGTTGTGAAAGTTGTCAAACCCCAGTATCGCGTTATCGGGCAAGCCGTACTTGACCCGGAACAGGTGCGACACCATCATCCGCAGCCAGGTACGTCCGCTTTTGCCAAATGACACGAAGACGATGTCAGCTTTGCGCAGCTTGTCGTACTGCTCAATGCCGCGCAATTTACGCTCCTCCCGGAGAATGTCGGCCTCTGGCTGGCCACGCATGCGAAAGTGCAGGATGCGCCGGGATAATTTCTTGCGGCCAGTCTGCGTAGCCTGACGCAGATTCTGGATTACCAGCTTCACAGCGTGCGCTCTCCGTAGCCGAAAACAGGATCCAGCTCTGCCACCATACCCTCGAGCATGGCGCATTGCTCGTCGTCAAAGTGATCACGGTAACCGCCGACTTTGGCCTTGCGCACCTTGAACGATTCGGGGTTATCCTTATCGCCGGGCTTGACTCTCGCGCCAGAGCCTTTAAAAAAACTGTCCTGCTCCATCTTCTTCATGTTCTCGTAGGCTGCGAAGTCCACTGCCTCCTGCACCTGCTCAGGCGTCACATCTGTGTCGGTAAAGGCGAGTATCCTGGCCAGCACTTCGGCGGGCTGGCGGCGCATATCTTCATAGCGAACTATCAGCACATCCTTCAGTTCGGGCATGGCGCTAGCCCAACCATTGAAGTAGTCGACAATGCGCGGAACACCCGCATCCTTGTCCAGCACAAAGTCCCATGCGTCTATCTTTGCGCCGTGCGGCGGATAATCGTTGATAAATTTCTTATTCGGCCGCATACGGTACTGCCACTGAAAGAATTGTGACACCGCCACATCGCGCGGGTCACGCACCAGCAATACAATTCGCTTACCCTGGAAGTGACGCTTGGAGCGCTGGTTGCCGGTGTAATCCCGAAGATAGTTATTGTGCGTAAAAAACACCGCCGGGAGAGACGAATCCCGTTTTTTCAGATTATCGAAATCGAGTAGTTCGCTGGCATCGAAACCCCCCTTGAGCGTATAAGCGCGGGACAACATGACCCGCAGCCAAGTTCGCCCGGATTTACCCCAGCTCATGAGCACCCAGTCACAGCGCTGCAACCTGGCAAACTCCTCACGTCCGCGCAGCCACCGCTCGATCTTCTTACGGCGCAACGCGGGTAGCCAGAAACAGAGCAGCATGACGATGTGGCGAATCACGACTCGCACCTTGTCGGCCATCGGCAGGGACTTCCTCGATAAGAGCCTGAAAAGGCGGCAAATATTACCTTAAATCCCCTTCCATCGCATTACATGCACCCCCCTTGATTTACCGCACTATTAACACCCGGTATCAACTTAGCGCCTTGCCCGATTCTCAACGGGCGTAATAAAATACGTCGCATGTCTCAAATCAACCTGGACGCGCTGCGCCAAGCCACGCTGCAGCCCGATCCCTTCGATTTTCTCGTCGCGCCCGGCTTCATAGGCCCGGAGGCACTGGCCGGCATCAACGCCGACTACCCTCCCATTGCAAGCGCAGCTAATCATAGCCTCGACAATCTGAGCTGCGGCCCTGCGTTCAAGCGCCTTATGGATACCCTACAAAGCGCGGACGTCGCTGCTGTGCTGGGCGAAAAGTTCAGCGTTGACCTGCCCGCCCTGCCCACTACGGTAACCGTGCGCAAGTTTTGCGAGCGTACCGATGGCAATATTCACACCGACCATAGAAGCAAAATCATCACTGTCCTAGTCTACTTTAACGAGACTTGGGAGCATCAGGAAGGCCAATTGCGTCTGCTGCGGGACAAGGACAACATCGAGAACTACGCCGTCCAGGTACCTCCATTGGGAGGCACCCTCCTCGCCTTTCGTCGTACAGATCACTCCTGGCATGGCCACACCCGCTTCGTCGGGGAGCGCCGCATGGTCCAGGTCAACTACCTGGACCAGAGCCCGCTGGCAGTGGCCACACAGCGAGTCAGCCGGTTCGGCACCCACTTCATGAAAAATATTCTGGGTATGCGCTAGGTCTGCTTTATCTTAGCCAGAGTAGCTGCGCTGGACCGGACTATACACGCGCATCACCGGGAGCGTGGAGCACAACACACCACTGCATCCAGCCACTAGGGGTTCTGAAAAAGCGCCTCGATGCGCTGCACAACGACTCCGATATCGTCAGGCAATTCAGCCTCGGGTTGTTTGAAGCCCTCTCCCGACCATACGGCCAGCCCGGCGTCCACTAACAAGCGATGAAACGCACGGAAGTCGCGGGTGGCACTCAAGATCTTGAAGATATCCAGATAAAACACGCCTCGGGCGAGGTGGTGACGCCAGCGATCGGAAGCGCTTTTCTGCTTCGGATTGAACAACCAGTGCGCCAGGGAGCGGCGCAACTGGTCCAGATCACCCAACACGCCACCGGGCAGTGGAAAGATGGCCAGGGGTTTGTGCAGGTAGATGACTTCTACCATCATGGATACGCTGTCAGCCGTGACGATAAAACCGTCGGCTCTGCCCAGCAGGGCACGGTAGGGGTTGTCCTCACCCTCTGTGGACCACTCGTAGAAAATAGCCTGCCGCGGTAAATCCCGTCGCAGCACCTCCACCACTTCCGGCGTAGTGCGGCGACTGGTTGTGATATAGGGTGTACCCCCGAGCTCATCGACAATCCAGTGGGCGGTGGCTACAAGGTCATCGGCGACCTTGCGATTCATTATGAAGGGGTTGGTTGCACCGCCCACGAGCATGGCGATCAAGGGCTTCGAGAGAGGGTCAAGACGCTCGCGCCACAGCTGCGCCTCACGGTCCACCGCATCCGGGTCCAGGCGCATGAGCGGGAGTGTCGTCGGGAGAAAATTGTGCAGTGGTGGCATCTGGTTCTCCGCGCTGGCAATCACCAACGAGAAATCCAGCATGTGCCCGGAGGGCTTCCCCACCAAAACGATGCGCGTTCGGTTGCCTGATTGCTTGCGCACCCACAGGGCCGCCATGGAGGGACGGCGACCTACGGTGATGATCATATCCGGCCAGGGAGCCTCCAGCGCGTCGCTGCGCTCCATATCCAGGTGATCCACTGAGGGACGGTAGCGCGGCTTGCCCAACACCCACTGAGGCTGCATGTACACATTGCGGTATTCAACGGGCCAGGGCAGTGCCGCTACAATCGTTTCAACCTGACCGTTATCGCCTCTTTTATCACTAAGGATGACCCAGATGCGGGGAGTCACTGTCAGCTTTCCACGCTGTCCTGACAATAGCCCAATTCAGGCAGAATACTTTCACGAACCAGGGCCTCCAGTTCTGCCACCTGGTAATCGTCAAAATCCTCACGGTAGCCGCCAACCTTGCCGCGGCGTACCTTGAATGTACTGGGATCGTTGGCGTTGACCAATCTCATGCCCCCCTGCGAAAACGTGCCGCTGGTTTCCAGCTTTTGCAAATTTTCGAATGAACCCCATTCGACTGCAGCGCGCACTTCCTCATCGCTGAAACTCTCGCCCATCAGCTTCGTAATAGCGAGCAGCGTGGGTACCGGTTCCGCGCGCAAATCCTCGTAGCGCACCAGCATGCCCTGCTCCAGTTCCTGCACATTGCGCGCCCAGGCATTCTGATATTCGATCAGACTGGGCAATCCGATATCCGAATGGCGAACGAACTCCCACATCTGGATAGTTCGCCGATCAATAGGATTATCGATAAAGTGGTTAATCAATTCCTGCTTGGCGCGGGACTGCCGTTTGGTGAACTGGTGGTACCAGGACACGGCAATATCAATCGGGTTACGCGCCAGAAACAATACGGGCTTGTGTCGCAAGGGATTGTCAGGTGCGCCCGCAGAGAGGAGCTTACCCACTTCCCCCTCATAACTGTAATAGGCATTGGTAGCCGCCAGCCGGGGAATTTCGGGGAACTTGCGAGCAAATTCGTCCGTGTTGATGAGTTTTGATTCAGGCAGATCGAAGCGCATTTGGTAAAGACGGGAAATCATCACCTTGAGCCAGGTATTGCCACTCTTGGGATGCCCGATGATGAGGAAATTCGCTCTATGCGCCTTAGCCAACTCCAACTGCGCGAGGTGCTCGCGCCGGGAAGCCACCCGCGCATTAGCTGGGAGCAATTGAGTAGGAATGAGAATCAGCGCTTTCTTCACGCCATCACTCAGATTCAACATGTACTTGGTGCCTGCCCGGAAGAACGCAGTCGCCTGCAATTGGCGTGCAATTATGCTCGAACCGGGCAAGAATAACCAGACGGCGGGGCTTCATGTACAATACGGTCCAGACCAAACAGGAACAATGCCCTCTTGATCATCGACCGCCATATCAGCCGGGAAATTCTCCGACCCTTTGGCCTAGGTCTGGGTATGCTGGTGTTGATATTCGTCGGGTATTCGGCGGCGAGGCAGTTGTCACTGGCAGCTGAAGGGCAGCTGGACATGCTGACAGCCTTCAAACTGATCGGCCTGAATACGCTTATCACGCTGGAAATCCTCCTGCCCTCCGCGTTTTTTTTCTCTGTTCTGGCGGCCATCGGACGACTTTACCGGGATTCAGAAATGAGCGCTTTTTACGCTGCAGGCATCAGCCGGGCGCGGATTTTGGGGGCAGTGTTCAAGCTGGCGCTGGTCATCGCGCTGGTCACAGGCCTCCTGTCCGTGCTGGGACGGCCCTGGGCTTTCCGCACCAGCTACGACCTCGAGTCGAAAGCGGCCGCACAATTTGACCTGAAGAAAATGTCTGCCAATGAATTTGTTAACATGGATGGCAGTGACTATACCTTCATCGCCGGCGACATTGATCTGGAGCGTGGCCTGCACAAAAACGTCTTCCTGCAAAAAAACTACAGCGATCGCTCCGAGATTATTGTCGCCAAGGCGGCCGCTATGCCGACTCTAAATCCGGGTCAAGCTACCCGCGCCACCTTTTATGACGGGTACAACTATTTGCTGGACAATCAGGCCTCGCAGGACATGACAGTAAAGTTCAAGGAAATGGTGGTACACCTGCCGAATGAAGAGGCTCAGGAAAAATACCGGCGCAAGGCGGAAACCACCGCGAACCTGTCCCAATCCAAGCAACCCAAGGATATCGCAGAGTACCAATGGCGGATAACTACGCCGCTGGCCACCCTGCTGCTGGCACTGATCGCCGTGCCGCTGGCGCGCTCCCGACCTAGAGAATCCCGCTTTCGTAATGTCACCATTGCGGTACTGTCCTACATCGCATTGTTCGCCATGATCAGTGTACTGCGTACTTTTATCGAGCAGGGCCGGCTCGCTGCGATACCCGGCTTGTGGACCGCCTACGTCATTCAGGCTGCGATTCTCTTGCTACTGGTCACCCAGCCCAGGATGAAAAGCCGATGATCCTGCAGCGTTATATCGGTATCAACTTGCTTCAGGGGTGGTTACTGGTGATGGCAGTGCTCGGAGCGGTGTTTTTCCTCATCGGTTTTACGCAGGAATTGGAACGCACCAATAACGAGTACACGACGCTGGCGGCGGCGCGCTATAGCCTGCTTATCCTGCCCAACCAATTGGTCAGTCTCGCGCCCGTCATCGCACTGCTTGGAAGTATCGTAGCTCTGGCGGGGCTAGACCGACACAACGAGCTCACCGTGATCAGCTGCACCGGCTTCCCCCCGGGCAAGCTGCTGCAGGCCATCACTCTACCAACGCTACTGCTGATGGGCTCACTGTGGCTCTGCCTCGAGTACGTCACTCCACAATTACAACAACGGGCGGAGCAAAACAGACAGTCACTGCGCGAGGGCGACGGCGGCTGGATACCCGGCGGGGTTTGGTCCACCGATGGCAAGCGCTATATTCAACTGCTGCGCATGACCGAAGACAACACCCCGGGCTATATCAGCCTGTTTTCTTTCGATGACACCGGCCAGCTGCAGCAAGCATTGCGGGCCGATACCGCGGAGGTGAGCGAAGATCGTAGCTGGCGGTTCCGGGACGCGAGGGAAAAAGTTCTCGAGGACGATCGACTGGTCACCCGTGACCACCAGGAACTGGCCATACCTAACCTCTGGTCGAGCAGCGAACTGCCAACGCTGGCACTGAACCACGACAGCATGAACCTGTCCATCCTCCACCAATATAGCCAATATCTTGCCAGCAACGGGCAGCCTTATGAGAGATTCCTGAACCGCTTTTGGCAAAACCTGTTGATGCCGCTGACCGTGTGGGCGATGGTACTACTGGCCACCCCCCTGAGCGCCAGCGTGACGGCTGGGCGCGATCGCAGTTACGGAGTAAATATCGGGATTGGGGCCGTTGTCGGTATACTTTTCTACCTCGGCAGCCAGATCATTTTCTCTCTGGGGCAGTTGCTCAACTGGAGCATTCCCTTGGTAGCCCTGCTGCCGACACTGGTCATTCTGGCATGCGCGCTGATGCTGCTGCGTCGCATGCGTTGGTGAGGAGCAAAACAACCGTGACGCCTGAAATATTGCCCCGTGCCACCACCGCGAGAGGAGTGTCCTCATGAAGCTGATGCTGGGATTCTTCCGAGGCTATCCGTGGCAGTCAACCCTTATGATTGTTGCGCTGCTCCTGTCTGGTGCCGCAGAGGGCATCGGCCTATCAGCGCTGCTGCCACTGCTGACTATCGCGCTGGGACCAGAAGCAACCGGCATGCTGCCGGGGGCGGAGGCTGCCTCGCAGAGTGACTTCGAGCGCACAGTGCTGGATACACTGGCTGGCATTGGCATCGCACCTACGCTGGGCAATATGCTGCTGATTATTCTGGGTGGCGTCGCGTTCAAGTCTATCTTTCTCCTGATCGGACAGCGACAGGTCGGCTACACGGCGGCGCAGGTCAGCACAGACCTGCGCCTGCAACTGCTGCGGGTAATACTGCGCAGTAAGTGGGAGTATTTTTTACACCAGCCCGTTGGCAAATTGACCAACGCCCTCGCCTCCGAAGCACAGCGGGCGTCCACTGCTTTCATCAATGGCGCGACTGCCATCACCTACCTTATACAGGCCATCGTCTATGCCACTGTGGCATTCGCACTTTCCTGGCAAGCCTCCTTGGTGGGCATCGCCGCCGGCGCCATTGTGATTGGGCTGTCACACTTCCTGGTGCAGATTTCCCGCAAGGCGGGTTTGAAGCAAACGCGATTGATGACCTCTCTAATGTCCAATCTCACCGACACGTTGCAATCGGTAAAACCGCTAAAAGCCATGGCGCGGGAACACCTGGCCGACCAGGTACTGGCAAATGACACCAACCGACTCAACAAGGCACTGCGCAAGCAAGTCATTAGCAGTGCATTGCTTAGCTCTGGCCAGGAACTGATGTTCACCGGTTTTATCTGTTTGGGTGTGTTTCTGGCCATCGACACGTTTGCCATCGGTTTGCCGGTGGTCATGGTGCTGGTGGTCGGCCTGGGTCGGGCTTTCAACTTCTTCGGCAAGGTTCAGAAGCAATATCAGAAATTAGCCCAGGGGGAGAGCGCCTATTGGGCTCTGCTGGATTCGATCACTGCCGCCAACAGTGCAGAGGAGCATGTGGGCGGCAGCGCAGCGGCAAAACTGGAACACAGCATCCAGTTCGAAAATGTGGGCTTCAGCTACGACAATCACGCCGTATTCGAGAAGCTCTCGATGGATATCGATGCGGGCTCCCTTACCACGCTGGTGGGGCCCTCGGGCACCGGCAAAACCACCATCGTAGATCTCACCATCGGTCTGTTGTCGCCCACCTCAGGCCGTATCCTGGTCGACGGGCGGCCATTACAGGAAGTCGACCTGAAGCAGTGGCGCAATCTGATTGGGTACGTTCCCCAGGACACTATTCTGCTGCACGATACCGTGCTGCACAATGTCACCCTCGGTGACCCGGCGCTCCGGGTGGAAGATGCCGAGAGAGCCCTGCATGCGGCGAACGCCTGGGGGTTTATCAGTGCCATGCCAGACGGCATTGACACAGTTGTCGGCGAACGGGGAGGCAAACTGTCCGGCGGTCAACGCCAGCGTATTGCCATTGCCCGCGCGCTGGTGAACCAGCCCCGCTTACTGGTGCTGGACGAAGCAACCAGCGCGCTGGACCGAGAAAGTGAGGAAGCGGTTTGCCAGACCATGGAATCTCTCAAGGGACAGCTCACTATCCTTGCGATTTCCCACAACCGCGCACTCGTTCAGGCCGCAGATCGCGTCTATAAGATGCAGGGCGGAGGAGCCCGGTTACAGGAGACCGGGGCGCTATCAGACTTGATCAAGTAATTGTTGCACGGCGTCTACCGCATGCTGCATGTCCGTTTGCGCAGGCCGCCGCGCGGTACCCAGTAATTCGTCCGACCAGGTCGCGCCCCCGGACCCGCGCAGCCTCGCGTGCACCAGCGTGATGTCGCGACTCAGGGGTTTCCACAACCAGCGCATCATAAAGCCGTAAAGCATCCCCCCCAGTCGAAAGTCCCGACGAGTCCTGTCGGGCTCTGCGCGCATACCACCCAGGTCGAACATGCGTACCGGCTTGCCTGTGGCGCAGGCTTCGGACAGCATGGCAATGCTATCTGCTGTGACGACAAGTCGATCCGCCCAGCCGAGGATCCCCAGATAGGGATTCGCGGGGTCGCCGCTTTTCCAGTGATAGAAATAGTGTGGTCCGCGAACATGGTCCTTTAGCGCAGCTACTGCCGCGGGCCGAGTGCGGGAGCTGGTGCTCACCATCAAAGAACCCTCCTGCACGCTCGCAAACTGAGAGGCTTCGCGCCCAAGACGAGCTGCCGCGCCAGCGCCAAACGTAAAGGGGCCACTATCCCCGCCCGCGATGACAGCGATGCGCGGTTGCGGCAGCGCTTGAAATGTCGGCGCCCATTCGCGCCGGGCCTGCGCCAGGCGCTCTGGCGTAATGCTATGCAGCGTGAGTGTATTATTAACTACGTTGGGTTCCTCGGGAACGCGGTATTGGGGCGTAGTAATGACCAGATCGAAAGAATCCAACGACGCCCAAGGCCGACCCACGTGTACATAACGCGCCTGCCCACCAGACTGCTCGCGAATCCAGCGACACACAGGCTCATTGCGCACTCCACTGGAAATAACCAGATCCGGCCAGGGCGCCTGCAGCGATGCGGCAGACGCGGCATCAATCCCCCGTAATGTCGTCCTGCCCAATACGTGGGGTAAAACCACGTGTTTGCGGTAACGCAGAGTCTTCGTTTCGCAAGGCCAGCCCAAGGCATCCGCCAGAGCGCGCACTTGCCCCCGCTCACCTGCGCGGTAGGCGTCGATCAACCAAATGACTGGCATTACCATTCTTCCGTGGGTATAGTTCGAGCCTTTGAAATCTAGCGATTTACCCTGCCAGGCGCAAGGGCGGCAAGTTATGACCGAATATCAGGAATACCTCGACTTTCTCTACAGTGCACTTGCAGCGCACAACAAGAAGAGCCTGGTACTGACCGAGGAAATCTCCCTGGTTGCCGACATCGGCCTCAGTTCACTTGAAGTCATGGAGTTCATCGAAAAAATCGAGGACCACTTCGATATTTCCATCCCGCTCAATATCCTGCCCGACGTGAATACCATTGGCGACCTGGCAAAGAAAGTCAGGGAACTCAACCTCTAACGGCCATCCTGCCGCCACGCAAGGGGTAGCAAAGCACATGCTCTTCGACAAATTCCAGTCCATGGCAAGTTTTCAGGCAGATCTGGCTGAGCGCGACATCGCGCCCTTCGGTGCCGTGGCAGAGCAAATCCTCTCTGCTACCGAGGGCACCGTGCAGGGCAAGAACGTCATCCTGGCAGGCACCAACAACTATTTGGGTATGTCATGCGACCCGCGCTGTATCAGGGCCGCCCAACAGGCCGCCGAGCAGTGGGGCACAGGCACCACCGGCTCGCGCCTTGCCAATGGTTCCTTCGCCGAGCATCAGGCCCTGGAGACGGAGATCGCCGATTTTTACGGTGTGGACCACGCTATCGTTTTTTCTACTGGCTACTCCGCTACCATGGGCATGTGCGCCACGCTCGCAGGGCCCGGGGAGACCATCCTGCTCGACGGCGACAGCCATGCCAGCATCTATTCCGGTGTCAAGCAAAGTGGCGCGGAAATTATCCGCTTCAAGCACAATAACCCAGAGGACCTCGCCAAACGCATGCGCCGACTGGGCGATCGCGCCGGGAGCGCACTGATCATCGCGGAAGGCATATACTCGATGCTGGGTGACGTAGCGCCGCTCAAGGAAATCGCGGCGGTCAAACGCGAGTACGGCGGCTACTTGCTAGTCGATGAAGCGCACTCCATGGGCGTGCTCGGACAGACCGGCCGCGGCGCAGCACAGGCGGCGGGCGTCGAGGACGATGTCGACTTCTCTGTAGGCACCTTTAGCAAAAGCCTGGGCTCCATCGGTGGCTTTTGTGTAAGCCATCATCCAGAGCTGGAAGCGATACGGTACTGCATCAGCGCCTACATATTCACAGCCTCTTCCTCGCCCTCCGTCGTCGCCTCCACTCGTGAGGCCTTGCGTATCATTACGGCACAGCCCGAGCTGCGTGAAAATCTGTGGAACAACGCTCATCAGCTGTATGATGGATTGAAGGCGCTTGGCCTGGGCGTGGGCCCCTCAGCCAGTCCGGTCGTCGCCGTGGAAATGGAGGACCGATCTGCCACCATCCAGGGCTGGCAGGCACTGCTGGACGCAGGCGTATACGTCAACCTCGTGGTTCCGCCAGCCTCACCCTCGACGAACTTTTTACTCCGCAACAGTGTCAGTGCCGCGCACTCCAGTGCGCAGATCGACACCATCATTGCCGCCTACGCCGGACTCATCGAGAACGGCGTAATTTCCATCGACAAGAAAGCGTAATGGACAAAATCATCATTACCGGCAATGGCCCACTGTGCGGTGAAGTTCGCGTAGCCGGCGCCAAGAACGCGGCACTGCCGATTATCGCCGCCACCCTGCTAAGCGCCGAACCAATGCATATCAGCAACGTCCCGGGGGTGCGAGACATCGGTACCGTACTGCAGCTGATCGAACTGCTCGGCGCCAAGGTAGAGCGCGAAGATACGGATCTAAGACTCGATTGCAGCAGCGTGCACTCAGTACATGCCCCCTATGAAATGGTGAAGACCATACGCGCTTCCATCCTGCTGCTAGGCCCACTTCTGGCGCGCTTCGGTGAGGCCGATGTGTCGCTTCCCGGGGGCTGTGCAATCGGCACTAGACCGGTCAACGAGCACATTACGGGGCTGCAGGCGCTGGGCGCAGATATTCGTATCGAAGCCGGGTACATCAAGGCGAGAGCGCCGCGTTTGAAGGGAGCGCAGTATACCTTTGACGCCCCCTCTGTAACCGCTACGGAAAACCTTCTGATGGCAGCTGCACTTGCCGAGGGCGTTACGACGCTGGACAACTGCGCGCTGGAACCAGAGATTCCCGATCTCGCACAACTCCTGTGTGCAATGGGCGCAAAAATTGAGGGGGCCGGGACCAGCACAATCACTATCGAGGGTGTCACCTCCCTGCACGGTACGAGCCATAGAGTACCCCCCGATCGCATCGAGACCGGCACGTTCCTGACCGCCGCTGCCGCTACCCGCGGCGATATCACCGTGCTCGATACAGCACCCGATTTTCTGCATCATGTGCTGGGCAAGCTGGAGCAAGCCGGTTGCAAGATGGAGCTTGGCAAAGACTGGATCCGACTCCGTACCAACGGCAAGCGCTGCACGGCCACCAATATCACCACGGCCCCATACCCCGCCTTCCCAACCGATATGCAAGCTCAGTTCATGGCACTGAATACTCTGGCGGAAGGGTCCGCCACGGTCGTAGAGAACATCTTCGAAAACCGCTTCATGCATGTTGCCGAATTACAACGCATGGGCGCAGACATCGAGCTACAGGGTCACACCGCTATCGTGCGAGGCAAGGAGCGCCTGCAGGGCGCGCCTGTCATGGCCACGGACCTTCGTGCCTCTGCCTCACTCATCATCGCGGCACTGGCTGCCGACGGCGAAACGACCATCGACCGGGTGTATCATCTGGATCGCGGCTACGCCAACATCGATACCAAACTGCAGGAACTTGGCGCAAACATCCGGCGCGTTTAACGATCTTTATGCAACACTGTTTGGTCACCGGTGACCAGCTTCGCGCAGTGCCGAAAATGAGTGCAGATATTTGCCAGCCACGGCACTCAATCAAGCAATCCAGGTGTCTACATTCGCTGCGGTGGTACACTTGGCACCAGAGGAGGATCCCTGCCCGCTATGCCGCAACACTTCGCACAATTATCCGATCCGCACCTGAGTTCACTAGACGGAGTGCGCCTGCGCGAGCTGCTCAATAAACGGGCGCTGGGCTACCTGTCCTGGCGACGCAAACGCCGTTTCGAGCATCGACGGGAAGTGCTGGACGCGCTGCAGCGAGACTTGAACCTGGAGCAGGTGGATCAGCTGCTGGTCACCGGGGACCTGACACATGTCGGCCTACCCTCGGAGTTCGAGCAAGCACGCGACTGGCTGCAGCAGCTGGGAGACCCCTCGAAGGTGGCACTCGTGCCCGGCAACCACGACAGCTGCGTTGCGGCACCCGAGGCACAGACCTACGCCCTGTGGCGCGACTATATGGCCTCGGACTCTCCGGATGATAACGGCATTCACTTTCCCAGCCGGCGTATCCGCGGCAATATAGCCTTCATTGGCCTGTCCACCGGGTCCCCCAAGCCACCGCTGATGGCCACCGGCACACTGGCAACGGAACAGCTTGAAAGGCTGCCCGCTCTTTTGGCGGAAACGGCCGCACGTGGACTGTTCCGGGTGGTTTATCTGCACCACAGCCCCGTTGTCGGACTGGAGAAGTGGCGCAAACGGCTGACGAATGCGGGCCAGTTGCAAACCATACTGGAAGACTGCGGCGCAGAACTGGTCCTGCATGGCCATGGACATCGGGCGCATTTTAGTGAGCTGGACACCCGCGCCGGCAACCTCCCCGTTATCGCCCTGCCCTCGGCGTCAGCGCTTGGGCTGCACGGCGCAGATACCGCACAGTACAACCGCTACGAAATACAACCCAATGCGGCGGGCTGGCAGGTCAATATTGCAGTGCGTCAGTACAGCAGGGACAGGGATAGTTTCGGTGAGGGGTCACAGCGCCTCGTTCAACTGCGCCGGGGCACCCACGCAGCTGCAGTGCCGGGGTGAGGCCAATCAGGCGTCTTCAGCGGCGGCCTTTTCCATGGCGCCCTTTACCAACATCAAGTCAGCAATGGAATCCACATCAATGGCTGCATTAGCGTATGGCAAGATGACTGCGCGAATGCGCAATCCCAGTCGCTTGCTCAGTTTCGCTAATGCCTCTTCCAGTGACAACCAGCCCAGGCGATAGCGAATCACCGCCCACCAGCCCAACAGGCCAATCACCACTAGTGGCTTTTTGCGCTGCTGCTCGATCTTGCGCCAGAAGCGCGCCGCGCGACGCCCCTCCGGAGTAATAAAAGCAAACAGATTGCAGCCACAAAAATCACCGTCGCTGAAATGCAACACGGTTTTCTTGATACCGGGGTAGGCCTCGGCGACCAGTGCATAGGGCGCCAGCCCTACGGCCACATCCACATCATCTGCGAGACTCTGCCGCCCAAAGGCGTCCACTATTTCCGAGGTCAGCAGCGGGTGATCCGCCGTTGTGAGCAATATGGCTTCTTCCGGGGAGACCTTGCGCATGGTGTCATAAGCACTGGTGCTGGGACTGGCCCCGGGTTCGCGCCAGTCAATTTCTCCCTTGTCTACCCAGCCCTGTAACGCTGCGTCGGTGGCGACCTCGCTGGCCTCCGGACCGCTCATGTGTATAGCCTTTACCACCCGCGCACTGCGCAATGAATTGAGTACCCGGCGCACCATGGGTGTGCCATCCAAATCAATCATCGCCTTGCTGCCAGCATTAACGTGATTGATCAGGGAATCCGCCTTGGTGCGATCACCTGCCAACACGATGGCCGTCATCTGATGCGTTTCCGGATCAAGCTGCATAGTTAAAGTTCTTTTTCATACATGCGGTAGCGTTTATACGCCTGACCGCCTATGGTTTCAATGATATTGCGCATGCCGTCATTGTCCTCGAGTATCCAGCCCATTTCCACGTCCCTGACGCCGCGGGCATGCAGAGCCCTGCGCACCGCATCAATCACCATAAAAGCGAAGGTCGGACCCAGCCGCGAATGCTGGAACTCCAGCTTCACCCCCATGAGGGGAACCCGGGCTGTTGCGGGGTGACGCACCTTCATACGCCACAGTAACTTGGCCCAGCCAAAAGGCAGAAGACGCCCATCCAGGTCTCGAATGGCCTCGTTTAGGTTGGGCAACGCCACGATAAAGGCTACCGGTTCTCCATCGTACTCGGCAATCTGGATGTATTCATCGGGCATTAGCTTACTCAAAGTGCTGACCGTCTCCACCCACTCCGACGCCACCAGCGGCACAAATCCCCAGTTTTTCTGCCAGGCATCGTTGAATATATCCATCATGACAAGCGCATCTTCCCGCAATTTCTCGCGTCTTGCAGGACGCACCGTAACGCGCTCCGAG
>JAAENL010000015.1 GCA_024224435.1 Halieaceae bacterium | reverse complement strand
TCTTGCACTTTTCTTGTAACTCGGACATCATTGAACTTCTGTAGTAACGGCTCTAGGTATTTTGACAGTTTTTTTTCATAGCATAATCATAGCCGCATCTCAGTATTTGTGGCTAGTCTGACTTTTCCAGAGTTTTCAGTTTCATACCATAAACATACCCCACTCGGGGTATATCGTCAAATTGTTTTAGACAGATCAGGCTTGAAAGTAGTGGAGAAATTCCTAGGGTAGTATAACGGTGATGGGCGGACAGTTCCGGCAGCGGAAGAGCTGAGAGTGAGGCACATACCACAGAAAACACCTTACTTCCCGGTGTCAGCAGCTGCAAATAACAGTCCCCAATCGGTCTCAGACGCCCGTCACGAGAAATCAGCCTCATTTGGGTAGTCAGTACGATTCTAGAAAAGAAAACGGGAGTATTTTTTACTATTATTGACTCTTGTGATTTGGGTGGCGTAGTGTGCGAGAATACGGTTAAGAAAGTCAGTCAATAAATTAAAGTTAATATACGCTGCTTCACGACGGGTATATTAATTAATGAGGGCGCCCCTAAGTTAATCGGCTACGCACGAGTCTCTACCGGCGACCAAAAGCTTGACCTTTAAAAGTTATGCTCTGACCCCCGAGCAGGATGCGAGAAGATCCTAGAGGATCAGCAGAGCGGGGCTAAAGCAGAGGGGTTAGTGGATGGCCCAGGCGGAGTGACTGGACGGTGTTCGATTGGTTGGGCACTTTGTATTAGTCTGGCCAAAATGGCAGAAACAATTCGGGCCTCGATGTGATGGTTACCCCTCAGGTTTGCCAGTTTGCCCGGCCGATGGCAACATGATCCGGCCATGGCTATTGTTGGATCGAAGACACCCTATGCCGAACGCCCCTCCCGCATGTGGTGGCTGGCGTTGCTTGCCATCTCGCTGCTCGCCTTTTTGTTTCGATTTTACCGACTGGAGGATATGCCCCCTGGCTTGCATTTCGACGAAGCGTTCAATGGCCTAGACGCCTATGCCTTGTTGAGTACACCACTCTCTGAGTGGCCGCTATTCTTTACAGGCAATTTCGGCAGAGAACCTCTGTTCATCTACCTGCTGGCTTTGACCCAGGCAGCCCTCGGTCCTTCGGCCACCGTGCTACGGCTTGTTCCCGCACTGACAGGAGCCCTGCTCACGCCGGCGCTGGCATGGTTAGGTTGGGAGTTAGCACCCTCGCTGGGGATTGGCAACCGCTGGAGGTTCGCGCTTTGGTCGGGTACAACGGCAATGGTGATGTTGTGGAGCCAGGTTTTTGCTCGCTACGCCATCCGCGTGGAGCTTTTTGTGCTGGTCGAGATCTTGCTGTGGGCAGCATTGTGGCGCGCCTGGCGCACGAATGCCTGGCGATGGTGGGGATTGGCCGGGGTTCTGGCTGGATTGAGTTTGTACACCTATCTGCCCGCTCGACTCCTACCACTGGTGTTGGTCCCCACTACTTTGCTTGCGCTCTGGCGTTACAGACCACAACTACGAGAACGTGTGTTCGGCATGATTATCACGCTTGCAGCAGGTTTACTCGTAGCAGGACCCCTTGCCATCTATTTCATCCGCAATCCCCTCTCCTTTTCTACCCGTTCAGAACAGGTGAACATCCTCGTACTGGGGGGTGTCGCAGCCCTGATGAAAAACATCTTAGCGACACTGGGCATGGTATTTGTGCAAGGAGATGAAAACGCCCGTAACAACATCCCCGGCCGGCCCGTGCTCGACTGGTTGACTACCTTACCTTATCTACTGGGTCTGGCCTATCTGTTTCGCTATGTCATGCGCCCGGCAGCGCTCTTCCTGCTTTCGTGGCTTGGCGTCATGCTCCTTCCCACGCTTCTGAGCGACTATGCGCCCGCTTTTCACCGCGCGATCGGTGCTTTGCCGGTCTTTGCCATAGCCATAGCCTTGGGCTTGGAGTGGACGCTGAATGCATTCGAAGGACGCTGGCCGATCAACACATGGGTTTGGAGTGCTGCTGGTTGGGCTGTACTGCTACTGGCTATCCTTTTCACCTGGCAGGCATTCGCCACCTGGAGCGCCTTACCTGATCTCTTCTATGCGCGCGATGTAGGATTTCAGCAGTTGGCAGTGGGTTTGGCGACCCACGATGGGCGAGCCTACATCAGCCCCCGAGGAAGCGATCATCCCACCGTGCGCTACACAACGCTCTCTGCGGGTGCGTTACCTGACCTGCACGGATTTGATGGTCGAATCTGTGTGCGTGTGGCAAAGGACATAGCAGTCAGCTATCATTTTCTCACTGCCGAGGATACTCGCGGTCCCGCATTAATACAAGACTATCTGCCCGAGAGTAGCCAATCCCCGAACATCGAAGACATCTCTGGCCAACTCTGGGCAACCGAGCTGATCCAGCCTGCGGGTGGGGATATCGGATTTCCGGAGATGATCTCTCAACCCGTCACGCTCTCCGATGGCATCCAGTTCCTGGGTTATTGGTTGAGCCAACCTGAACTGCTGCCCGGCGAACGACTCTATACCCGACTTTTTTGGGATGTCCGACAACAGCCCGACGGAGACTACACTACTTTTGTGCAACTTCTGGCGGAAACTGAGGATGGCGGGTTTGAACGCGTCGAGGGTGTCGATGCACCTCCGGGCTCGGGTTCCTGCTCGACCCATAGTTGGCAACGAGGCGAAGTTGTAGTGGATGAATTACAATTCGTGCTGCCCGCCGATCTCATCCCAGATCGCACCTACTATCTAGCCCTCGGGTTTTATACCCCAGCCAACGGCGCCCGCCTCACCATTCCCGGCCAAACGCAGGATCAGATCCTGATTGGCCCATTGCCCATCGACACAGACTGAACCACTCTTGGTAGACCAGGAAATCAGGAAACCTGTAAACCAGGAAACCTGTAAACCAGGAAACCGGGCAGATTGCGTCGCGATGTTCGCTTGGCGACACAACCCGGTCTACCGGTCTACCGGTCTACCGGTCTACTGGTCTACTGGTCTACCGGCCTACCGATCTACTGGCGCCTTCTCTCTAAATTCAGCTTGAGCATGGATACAAAATCATCACTTTTTATCGGAAGCCTCGTGCGTCTGGGTGCCTACACCCATGAAGACGCTCCTGATTTTGCGCGTTGGACAGAGAACGACGAGTACATGCGCCTGATGGACACCGATATCATTCGGCCTCTTTCTGTTGATCGGGTCAAAGAACACGCTCAAAAATACTGGATGGGCGAGGACAGCTATCATTTTACGCTGCGTACCCTGAGCGACGGCAGGTTGATCGGTTTCGTATCACTGCACGAATTGGAGTAGATTCGACTTCATCGTAAATGTCGTTTAGCCGCAAAGCGAGATTCATGCCCCGGTACCTGTCGGCGCTGGCAATCATCCTACAATCAACATCCAACAGCTAACGGCCAACAGCTAACGGCCAACGCCTAACGGCCAACGCCTAACGGTTCATTTGCCAGCCACCTTCGAGCCCGTCGCACAAACTCCTTCTCCGACTCGAAGGTGAGCAAGGTCTCGGCCTCTTTCAGATCAGCTGCCCAAAGGGGTTCGAACAGCGCTTCTTCGGCATCGGCTTTGCTTGGCCTGGTTTCACCCCGTACAGGATCGGCAAGGCGCATGAGATAGTAACGCTCTTTGCGCCTGATGCGTTTGCCCTTGAACTCGAATTCGACCTTGTGTTTGCCCAGATCGGCCACAATGGCCACACCCCAGTAGCCACTTTCCTCGCCGACCTCGCGCAGGGCCGCCTCCTCCGGCGTTTCCCCTTTTTCGATATGACCTTTGGGCAGGCGGATCTCGTGGCTGGGTGTGTGCGCGCGCGGCACATGGCGTTCCAACAGCAACACCCGCCCGCCATCATCGAGGACGATACCACCGGCGGATTTGTATTTCTTGACAGCTTTTTTGGTAGACACGGCAACCTCATGGGGATCGGTCAGGATAATCTTTCGTGCAAGCGTCACAGCTATGATATGATAGATAGACGATATTGGTCTAGAAAACAGCCTCATTCTCTGGATGTGATTATGGCGATGAAAACAGTCTATGAAATCGGAACGATGCTGGAGATAGCCCGCGGCTTGTTGCCGTTGGAACAGGAGATCACCCTCTCTCTGCACGACAGGGGCCCGGCCGCGCCGCTGGAGATCGCGGTACGCGTGCTCAAGTTTCCTGATGAGGTGGCTAAACCGATCGCCGATCTGCGAGAGAAGCGGGTGGTGGAGGTCTCGGAGATGCCAGGGGCTTCCTATGGCAAGTCTTTTGTGGCGCTGACACCACAGGGGGAGCATTTGGCAAACTTACTGCGCGATGACGCCTTCGTCAAGGAGATGGCGCAACCTGATGTGGCCAGCGACAGCCAACCCGCCCCCGACCCCCGCCAGCAGGAAGTGGAACTATTGCAGAAGCTGGGTGATCTGGCTGAACGTAACGGCGATCTGGCCAAGGCCAGCACCTATTACGAACAGGCACTGGAAACCACGCGCAAATTGCAGACACCCGACGACCCTTCGTAACCCCCATCCGGGAGGTGGACAATGTCTTTTTCGTGGTTGACGACCCTCTGGGCTGCTCCGGCAGCGCAACTCTTGGCGTGGTCGCTGGTGGCCGGTTTGATCGGCTTGCTGTGGGGGTTGGGTGAGATCGTCGGCGCCTTTAAGATCGAAACGGGACGGGCAATGCGTACCGGTGGGGCCTGGCTGCTTATCTTGATGAATTTTGCCGCGGCCATGGCGACCTACCTGTTAGTCGCCAGCGTCGTCGAAAACGCCAACACCTGGTTGACAGCCATTGCCGTGGGGCTGGCCTGGCCTACCGTAATCCGCAACACCACCTTGAAACTGGCCCAACCTTTACAGGGTGATGAGGCTTCGGGAGATTTCGCCTTGCGCTTCGAGCAGGCGTACGCGGCGGTTCAATCCCTCGCTCGGCAATTGATCAACGCCACCCTCACCCGCCAGCGCATGAAACTGGTGACCCGGGCAACCAAATTGGATCTATCCGAACTGGAGGGAAAGGCGCGGGTGGCGGTTATAGCCTCTCCTCTACCCACCGAGGGGGGCGGCCCCCCAGATGATTTCATCAATCGCATCATGGCGCGTGAGGTGGGCGATGACATCAAAAAGGCCATGCTCGCCGCCTTTATCCTGCAATGGTTCGACCGCAACACCCTGGATGATATGCTGAAAGTCCAACGCCGCAAACAACGCACCCGAGCATGACACCGACCTCAATCCCCCATGTGTTGCTCCTGGTCAGCAGCCCCCTGGTTGCAGATCCGGTCGACGTTGATCGCGCCCTTGAACAACTAGGCGATGCCCTGCACAAGATATCAGCTCCCGGCCGCTTCATCGCTCGCGTGGCCGAACCAGATGCGGTAAGTGGTTTGCTGGTGCGCCAAGATCGTCCCCGTTTCCAGGTCTTGCACTATTACGGGCATGGTTACAAGCCTGAGGATGCAGAGGAAGGCAAGCTGATCTTCGAGGACAGCAGCGGCGGCCTACGCCCTCTCGACGACATGCAACTGACCGCTACCCTCAACCCCACCAACCACAGCGAACCCGAGTTTCAGGTGGCCGTGCTCACGGCCTGCCACTCGCAGAGTGTGGCCGAGGCCATGTTTACTCTGGGCATCCAACATGTGGTGGCGGTGGAGGCGGATGAAAGCGTCCTGCAGGTCGCGGCCACTTCCTTTTTCAGGCGCTTTTACCAGACGCTACTGAGTGGCGGCGCGGTGCAGGCCGCCTTCGACGCCGGCCGCAATGCCGTCCTGATGGACGAAACCCTCAATCGTATTGGCGCCCAAGCGGCCATGGTCGAGGCAGGCAAGTTCGTGCTGCTACCCAAAGGGGGGGATCACAACCAGACCTTGAGAGGAAGCGACAGTGGTGGGGAAAGCGTGCACGTCGAGCCACTACCGGCACTAACACGCCCTCCCTTCAACCAGCGCCCCACCCATTTTGTGGGCAGGGATAGTGACCTGAGAGAGGTGTTGCAGCGTTTGCAGATCCATGGCAGTGTCCTCATCCAGGGGGTGAGCGGGGTGGGCAAAACCGAGTTGGCCAAAGAATGCGGGCGCTGGCTGGTGGCTCGCGGCCGCGTAAGCGCCGAATATGTGGCTTTCGTGCCTCTGGTCAACCTCCACACTGCCCCTGAAGCTCGAGCTGCTATCGCTACAAACCTGGGCCTGCAGGCAGAACTAATGGCGGATGACGCGGATTTGGCGCAGGCGCTACCTGGCGGGGCGCTGTTGCTCTTGGATGAAGCTGAAAACATCATCAGGGGAGGCGGCCTCGCCTTTCGCCGCTTGTTGGAATGTCTGGCCCAGGCCCCGGCGCGGCCCACCCTTATCGTCACATCGCAAGCAGATGTGGGCTCAGCCCATTTGCCCCGTTATGGCTTGCGCCGCCTCACACCCACAGCAGCCCTGCACTTATTCGCCACCGTTGCCAACATGAGCAGCGCCCAATGGCAGGCTCTGGACAAGGACGACCTTCTAGATGTGTTGCGCTATTTGGACCGCCTGCCCCGGGCGGTGGAACTGGTGGCGCGCGTATGGCGCCATCGCCGCAGCCCTGACCTCAAACCTCTGCTGGCCGAGTTGCAGGAGAAACGGGACCAGATCATGCACGATCCCTACTACCCTGACGAGGTCAAGAGCGTGACCGTGGGCATTCAATTGGCTTATGATCGCCTGCTCAAGCAAAATGAAGCAGCTGCCGGCCTTTACCCTTACCTCGCACTCTTCCCCGGCGGCCTGCCACAAGAGGGGATCGAATTCGTTTTCGGCCCGGAGAGCGGGGAACTGGTACCGGCCATCGAAGATGAATCCTTGCTGGAACGGCCCTTGTCCGACCTGCTTTATCTACCAACACCCTTCCGGTTCTTTGCCGAACGCCACCTGCCGGCAGGCTTGCAGGCGGCTCAGGCCGAGTATGGGCCGTCAGCCTTAAGCTACTATTACGCGTATGAGGACGAACCCCATGTTGGCCGGGTGCATGTCTTTGATACCCTGTTGGCCCAGGCGGGTGAAGCCATGGGCGCGGTGATCGACCGCTATACTCTGGAATTGCCCAGCATGGAAGCGTGGCTTGATTGGGCTTTGAGCGGCGAACCCTGCGAACAAGGCCGCGCCCGCGCCCCGCGCCTGGCCGCGCAACTGAAAAACCTCTATACGGTTAGCGGTCTCCTACGGCTCCAGCGTGAGCGCTATGAAGCGGCACTTGCCTGCGCCCGGCGTTGTCAAGATCAGGACGGCCAAGCCAACGTGCATAAGGCCTTGGGCGACCTCGCCCTGCGTGAGGATGATTTGGCGGGGGCACGACAGCACTACCAGGCCGCACTCGACATCTATCCCGCCATCGGAGCCCGCCTCGGCCAAGCCAACGTGCATAAGGCCTTGGGCGACCTCGCCCTGCGTGAG
>JAAENL010000014.1 GCA_024224435.1 Halieaceae bacterium | reverse complement strand
TTGCCGGCAGTGATCCGCAATTGCTGGCGGAGGCTGCGCGCTACAACGTCGCCTGCGGCGCACAAATCATCGATCTGAACATGGGCTGTCCGGCTAAAAAAGTGTGCCGCAAGGCTGCAGGGTCCGCCCTGTTGGCCGACGAATCGTTGGTGCGGGCCATCCTGCGCACTGTGGTCGCCGCCGTCACAGTCCCCGTGACTCTGAAGTTGCGCACGGGCGTTTCACCGCAACACCGCAACGGGGTCAGCATAGCCCGGATGGCGGAAGACGCGGGCGTGGCAGCACTCGCAGTGCATGGCCGCACCCGGGCCTGCGCCTTCACTGGACCCGTGGAATACGATACCGTGGCGAGCATGGTGGAGGCGGTGGACATCCCTGTCTTCGCCAATGGCGATATCGATAGCGCACAACAGGCAGCCGCCGTCCTTGACTATACCGGTGCCGCTGGCGTGATGATCGGCAGAGCCGCTCAGGGCAGGCCCTGGCTATGCGGCCAAATAGCTACCTATCTCGAGACCGGCGTTACTGCGGCAGACCTTTCGCCTGAAAGCAAGCTGGCAATCATTCGCCGGCATGTTTGCGAATTACATCTTTTTTATGGCGAGTATGTTGGCGTGCGTACCGCACGAAAACACGTCGGGTGGTTTCTGGATGCGCACGGCTACCCGAAAACACAACGCAGGCTATTTAATCAACTTGCACATCCCAAAGAACAGCTACACTACATAGATCAGCACATTGGATTTCAACACAAAAAGGAACTTGCAGCATGACACGGGTAGAACCCCTCCACCCCCCCAAGGAAGACACGCTTGCGGCCACCGCTGACGACACACAGGTAGCCATGCAAACCAACAATCTCAAGGAAGCTGTCAGAACCGCGGTCGCTTCATATCTGGACGAGCTCGACGGGCAACTGTCTACCGAGGTCTATCAGATGGTGCTGGCAGAGGTCGAGGCACCGCTGCTGGAAGAGATTATGAGCTACACACGCAACAACCAGACCAAAGCCTCACTGATGCTAGGCCTGAACCGTGGCACGCTGCGTAAAAAGCTCAAGCAATACCACCTCATTTCCTCCCGCGATTAGCAGCCGGTATCCCCATGAGCGAACAGAATCTCGTCAAGGTCAGGCGCGCCCTGATCAGCGTCTCCGATAAATCAGGCATAGCAGATTTCGCCCGATCCCTGCAGGACATGGGCGTGGAAATCCTGTCCACCGGGGGCACCTACAGGCTGCTGCAGGAAGAGGGCCTGCGCGTTACCGAAGTAGCAGACCACACCGGGTTCCCGGAAATGATGGATGGCCGAGTCAAAACCCTGCACCCTAAAATTCATGGGGGCATCCTCGGTCGCAGAGGTAAAGACGACGCAGTGATGGCCGAGCACGGTATTGACGCAATCGACATGGTAATCGTCAATCTCTACCCGTTTGCAGCCACGGTAGCCAACCCTGAGTGTACGCTCGAGGACGCCGTTGAAAACATCGATATCGGCGGGCCAACTATGGTGCGCGCAGCCGCAAAAAACCATGCGTTCGTTAACATTGTGGTAAACAGCGTCGATTATGCCGACATCATCACCGAAATGAAAAAGAACGATGGGTGCACTTCGTTGGCGACGCGCTTCGATCTCGCCATCAAGGCCTATGAACACACCGCGTCTTACGACGGTGCCATCGCCAATTATTTTGGCGGCAAAGTCCCTGGGGGCTCAGCGCAATTTCCGCGCACCTTCAACGCCCAGTTCCACCGGGTGCAGGAAATGCGCTACGGCGAAAACCCCCACCAGCAAGCCGCCTTTTACGTGGAGTCCCCGCCCCGCGAGACCGGCATTTCCACGGCAACCCAGTTACAGGGCAAGGCGCTGTCGTACAATAACGTGGCGGACACAGACGCAGCCCTTGAATGTGTCAAAAATTTCGAGAATCCCGCCTGCGTCATTGTCAAACATGCCAACCCTTGCGGTGTGGCGGTCGCCTCGACTATCGACCAAGCGTATGAGCTGGCATTCGCTACCGACAGCGAATCCGCCTTTGGAGGCATCATTGCCTTCAACAGGGAGCTGGATGCGGTGACCGCAGCACGCATCGTGGAACGGCAGTTCGTGGAGGTCATTATCGCCCCCAGCGTCAGTGATGAGGCGGCGTCACTGGTCGCAGAGAAAAAGAACGTGCGACTGCTGGCCTGCGGCGAGTGGTCACAGCCAGGGGCAGCGCTGGATTACAAACGCGTCAACGGCGGATTACTGGTACAGGACCGGGACCTCGGAATGATTTCTGCGGCCGACCTCAAAGTCGTCAGCAAGGTCGCACCCACGGATCAACAGCTGCAGGATCTCCTGTTTGCCTGGAAGGTGGCCAAGTTCGTCAAGTCCAATGCGATTGTGTACGCGCAGGAGGGCCAGACCGTGGGCGTGGGCGCCGGTCAGATGAGCCGGATCAACTCCGCCCGGATCGCGGCAATCAAGGCCGAGCACGCCGGATTGACAGTCGCGGGCTCCGTTATGGCCTCAGATGCATTTTTTCCGTTCCGTGATGGCATTGACAGTGCCGGCGAGCGAGGCATTGCCGCAGTCATTCAACCCGGAGGCTCGATCAGGGATGAGGAAGTCATCGCAGCAGCAGATGAGCACGGTATGGCTATGGTATTCACGGGCATGCGACACTTCCGCCACTAGGGTGTGGTAATCGGTCCATCACGCAATCCGATAACAAGGGGCTGGCACCGGCAGTACCGCGCCGCGCCTGCCCCGCATTAACTTTCCGGCCAGTCAGGTTAGGTCAGGCTGCGACGGGATACTTTCCACCTGCACCGCGGACGACGAGTAAACGCTGATGAATATTTTGGTGATTGGTAATGGCGGTCGCGAACACGCGCTGGCTTGGAAGGCCTCGCAGGCCCGCAACGTCAACACCGTCTACGTGGCGCCGGGTAACGCCGGCACAGAGCGAGAGGCGGGGCTCGAAAACGTCGCGATCGATACGATGGATTTTGCAGGGCTTGCCGATTTTGCGGAGCAGCACGAGGTTGGACTCACGATTGTCGGACCGGAGGCACCGCTGGTCGACGGTATCGTGGACTATTTTCAGTCGCGCAAATTGCGCTGCTTCGGCCCCAACAAGGGCGCGGCTCAGTTGGAGGGTTCCAAGGCGTTTACCAAGGATTTTCTGGCCAGGCATAGCATTCCCACCGCGGCCTATGCCAACTTTACCGAATTAGAACCAGCGCTGGTCTACCTGCGCGAGCAAGGGGCTCCGATCGTAGTCAAGGCGGACGGACTCGCAGCGGGCAAAGGCGTGATCGTCGCAGAAACGCTTGAGCAAGCCGAGGCCGCCGTGACCGATATGCTGTCCGGCAACGCCTTCGGCGACGCTGGTTGCCGCGTGGTTATCGAGGAATTCCTGGCGGGAGAGGAAGCCAGTTTCATCGTTTTGGTGGATGGAAAAAACGTTCTTACGATGGCGAGCAGCCAGGATCACAAGCGCATTGGCGAGGGTGATACTGGGCCAAACACCGGCGGCATGGGCGCCTACTCCCCTGCACCGGTTATCGACGAGACAGTGCACCAGCGTGTCATGGACCAGGTCATCATGCCAACCGTCAGGGGCATGGCCGCAGAGGGTAACGACTACACCGGTTTCCTGTATGCGGGTCTGATGATTGACGAGGAGGGCCAACCCAAGGTCATTGAGTACAACTGCCGTTTCGGCGACCCCGAGACGCAGCCCATTATGATGCGACTGCAATCCGACCTGGTCGCTCTTTGCGAGGCTGCCCTTGAGAGCCGACTCGACCAGGTTCAGGCCCAATGGGACGATCGCTGCGCTATCGGAGTGGTTCTGGCGGCCGGCGGCTATCCCGGTGATTATCACCGGGGCGCCGTCATTAGCGGGCTGGATAGCGTGGACAGCGAGACCGTCAAGGTATTCCATGCGGGCACTCGAAGCGAGAATGGACACGCTGTCACCAACGGAGGCAGGGTCCTGTGCGTTACCGCACTGGGTGAAAATATCGCCGCAGCCCAACAAACCTGCTATCGGGCGGTCGACCGCATCTCATGGGAGGGGGTCACCCTGCGGCGGGACATTGGTTGGCGGGCTATAGAACGCTATAGTTAGTCCGTGTATTTGAGAGAGACTGCCATGCCAACCCGTCGCCTTTCCCTGCTGGACCGCATTATCAGCGAAGCGGACACCGTGCTGAAGACCGTTTCTGCCCGAGCTAATCAAGCCGAACGCCCCTCCCCTGCGCTGCACCATGAGGATACGGTGCTAACCGAGACCGAGCGCGGTCACGTCGCAGGCCTGATGCGGGTGAATCACACCGGGGAAGTCTGCGCGCAGGCACTGTATCAGGGGCAGGCAATGACGGCCCGGTTACCGCACGTGCGTGATGACATGCAGCAGGCCGCCCGCGAGGAGGTCGACCATCTCGTGTGGTGTGAGGAGCGACTGCAAGAGCTGGGCAGCCAACCCAGCTACCTTAACCCCGCCTGGTATGGCCTGTCATTTGCTCTGGGTGCATTGGCAGGCGCAATTAGCGACGAGGTCAGCCTGGGCTTTGTCGCAGCAACCGAGGAGCGCGTTTGCAAACACCTGAAGGACCATTTGCAGCAACTGCCCGAAGACGACCGCAAGTCCCAGTTAATTCTGCAGCAGATGCTGGCAGACGAGCAGCGCCATGGTGACAAAGCACTTGAGGCAGGGGGCAGAAATTTCCCGAGACCGGTGAAGGACGCCATGAGTGCGGTTGCGACGGTGATGACAAGCGCCAGCTACCGTATTTGATCGTATAAGCACTCATCGTTCACGCCTCTCATCACTGACATTGGCCCGCGTCGCGTGCCCCCGTCTAACCGGGTGGCGCGGACAGGGCAGAAGCCAGCTTACCGGCAGCATCACTCTCAATTAGCGCATAGCTGTGGCTTATTTCCACCCCGGCAGCGCCCAGCATAATGGAAGCAGAGCAATATTTTTCAGCCGATAATTCTACCGCTCGCTTGACGTGACTCTCTTTCAGGTTAATGCCGGTCACTATGAAATGGAGGTTGATTCGTGTGAATACAGCAGGCACCGCATCGGCGCGCTCTGCCTCAATTTCGACACGACAGTCCACCACCTGCTGGCGAGACTTCTTCAACATACTCAGCACATCGTAAATGGAGCAGCCACCCGTACCCAATAACAACATTTCCATGGGGCGAGCCGCAAGGTTACGGCCACCCAGATCTGGCGGCCCGTCCATGACTACAGTATGCCCGCTGCCTGACTCACCGATGAACATGGCGCCATCGGACCATTTAACTGTCGCTTTCACTCGCTGATTGCTCCTATTAAGGCCAAAAAAGCGCGAAAGCTTAGCACAACAAGTTACATTTTACTTGGCACGCTAGCACGTTAGAATCTAACGGATAATATAAAACCGAGGGGGCTCGACCTTGCTCAAACCACAGATAATCCAGAACCTACCCAATGCGGAAAGTTTCCTGCGACATTGTCAGCGCAGGGACTTCAAGGCCAAGAGCACCGTTCTGACGCAAGGGGAAGCGGGCGACTCACTGCTGCTGATTCTCGAAGGCTCTGTCTCCGTGCAAATCGAAGATCAATCGGATCCCGGGCACATGCTGGTGGTGGCCTACCTCAATCCGGGAGACTTTATTGGCGAGATGGGGCTGTTCGACGCCGTACCACCACAACGCAGCGCAATGGTGGTAGCCAAGACGCAGTGCGAGGTGGCTGAAATCAGCTACGAGAAGTTTCACAAGGTTCGCGAACAGTTTCCCGATATATTGTATGCGGTATCCCGGCAACTGGGCTCCCGCCTACGCCAGACGACTCGCAAACTGGCCGACCTCGCATTCGTGGATGTATCCGGACGCATCGCGCACACGCTGCTGGACCTCTGCAAGGAACCCGACGCGATGACCCACCCGGATGGCATGCAAATCAAGATCACT
>JAAENL010000013.1 GCA_024224435.1 Halieaceae bacterium | reverse complement strand
TGAATATCCAGACCGTACTTTCGCTCTGCTACGTGCCGTTGTAAAGGTTCTGGCGGTGCTGACGCCGCAGTGAATTGACCTGTTCGACCCCTCTCAAGGCGGTAGAATGGCCGATTGCGACATGCCGGGCGCTCGTCTGGCTCGTTACCATGCGGCGCAGCGATAAAAGAATTCGACAGGAGAGACTGCTATGGCCAAGGTGCTAATCACGGGAGCTACCGGCTTCATTGGAAACCATGTCGCCCGACTGTGCCTTGAAAAGGGCGATGATGTTCGCGTAATGGTGATGCCAGGGGAGGACCGTTCCCCGCTGAACGGTATGGATGTGGAATTCGTCGAGGGAAACCTGATGGACCATCCGTCCTTACTGGCGGCGGTCGAGGGTTGCGAGCAGCTCTACCATCTGGCCGCTCTGTTCAAGATATGGACCAAGGACCCTAACCTTCACTATAAGATCAATGTTGATGGCGCCCGCGCGATGTTGACTGCGGCGAAAATGGCCAAAGTAGAGAAAATTGTTTTCACCAGCAGCGTGGCCGCGATTGGTGTCGCCACTGATGGAAATTGGGCTAACGAGGAAACACCGTTTAACGGGTGGGACTGGGGCAGTGAATATATCCTGTCAAAGTTTATCAGCCACCAGATGGTAAAGGGCATGGTGAGTGACGGCCTGCCTGCGGTGATGGTTATGCCGGGCCTGCCCTTCGGTCCGGGAGATCGCGCGCCCACACCAACCGGCACCATGATTCTGCGTACGCTGGAAGGAAAAATGAAAAACTACTGGGATGCCGGCGTGTGCGCCGTCGACGTGCGCGACGTGGCCAAAGGACACGTGCTGGCGATGGAAAAGGGTCGTATTGGCCAGTCCTATGCTCTGACCAACAGGGATGGCAACATGACGAGTAAGGAAATGATCGAGTTGATTGCCCGGGTTGCGGATGTTTCAGGTGCGGCCAAGACAGAGGTTTCGCCCAAGATCATGCTGACGGTGGCAAAGGTTGTTGAAGGTATATCCAAACTCACGGGTCGTGAGCCGATGACTACGTATAAAAATACCGTCTATGCACTGCAGCATGGGTACGTGGATTCATCAAAGGCGGTCGAGGAATTGGGCCTGCCGCAAACACCTATCGAGACGGCGGTTGCGGATTCTGTGAAGTGGTTCCGTGAGAACGGCTACGCTTGATGCCCCTGCCGATCCTGTCGAGATAACGGCCTCGCCGTCTGGCGCATCAACGGATGCGCCTTGTCTCTAGCACCGGCACGAGCACGCTCACCCGGTTGCGCCCAGGTACTGCTCGCAGATGCTTTCACCCAGTTCCCCGGTTAGACGCGCGCTGCTGCCTGTTGTGAGTTCGATCTGCCGCGCCCACTGGCAATAGCGGTACAGAGGATAATCCTTATCGACGCCGGTGCCCCCATGGCAATGCTGTGACGCCTGACTGACCCGGTGGGTGACATCACCACACCAGATTTTCGCCATGAGTACGGCATCTGCGGCGGGGCGCCCCTGGTCGATCAGGGAGGCCGCTTGCTGAGTAACGAGCCGCAAGCATTCCACATCGATGTAGCAATCGGCAACACGGTGGCTGACAGCCTGGAATGTGGCGACCGCCCGACCGAATTGCTCTCGTTCCGAGGTGTATTGACCGGTGATGCGCATCATTTTGTCGCATACGCCGAGTGCCATGGCCGCAAGCGCTACCCGCGTGGCCTGCAGCGCCCATTGCATAGCAACCAACGCATCGCCGCCGGTGGCCACGATGTCCTCGGCAGGAACCTGCGCCTTGTCCATCACCAGTTCGTGGCGGGTGTCCCCCGCGGTGACCTCCTGACGGTTGAGTGTTACGCCGGCAGCCTTGGGGTCCACGAGTGCGACGATCAGCTCCTCGCCGTTATGGGCGGACACCAGGACGCGCGCAGCGGTTTGGGCCTGGCTGACGCAGATCTTGGTGC
>JAAENL010000012.1 GCA_024224435.1 Halieaceae bacterium | reverse complement strand
TGTGAAGTCGAATCGATGCTGGTACAGGTAATAATCGGGCGCGATACGCCAGAACAGACGCAATTGGCGCGCGCTGACGATTTCGACCTCAAGTCCATAGGCCTCTGCAACGGGAAGAAAGTCGGACGTCGCCGGCCCGTTAAACGGAGCCTGGCTGCCTCTGTCGACGACCTGGGCGAAGCAGACTGTGCTGGCTAACAGCAAGCCCGCGAGAATTAAACGCATGGTGGCTCCTGTGGGAAAAGGGCACCGCTCGTGGCGCCGCGCTGGCATTGTATCAATAGTTTCGATAGTTACGATAGTTGGTCCGGACCGGTGTCAAATCGTTCACGAGTGGTACAATAGCCGACAGGGTTGGTCGATTGAAGTTCCTCGTTGGAGTCCTAAATTGAAACACATATGGTTAACTGTTCTGGTCGCTGGCCTGTGTATGCCAGCCCTGCGGGCTGAGCCTGCTGCGGGTGTTGTCTTTGAGGATGTGTGGATCAGGGCTATGCCGCCTTTCCAGCCCAACTCTGCGGGTTACATGACGATCAGCAATAACCGGGAGACTGCCATTGCGATAGTCGGCGCCAGTTCCAATGTGTCGAAGAAGACCGAGATACACACGACGCGGCAGGTCGATGGATTGATGCGCATGGAGCAACTCGACGGTGTGGTTCTGGCGCCCGGAGAACGGCTCGAACTTGCCCCCGGGGGCACGCACCTGATGCTGCTGGGCCTTGAATACAGGCCTGTGGCGGGTGATGATATCGAGCTTTGCCTGCACCTCGTGACCGAGGAAACCCTATGTACCCCCGCGGAAGTGCGCAAGAGCGCAAGCTCATCCGCGGGCGGGCACGAACATCACTGACAGGAACGTTCTATGAATTCAGTTAAAGAAGCTGGCGTTGGCTGGCGAGACACGCTTTCGGGCCTGATGCCGGCTGACGGGAGGGGCAAATGGGTCGCTATAGTTCTGGGGCTCTACCTACTCATTGCCATTTTATTGGGTATGTACTGGAGTATCATGCCAGGCCCCGGCGATGTGAGGGCGGAGGCACAAGCGCTGGCTGCGGAAACGGGTGGCACGGTGGTGACGGGTTCGGTTACAACAGCAGCGCTGATTTCGGTGGTAGAAACGCTGCTGCATAAACCCGGAGGATATATTCGTAATGATCGTTTTCCCCCTGGGGTATGGCTGGACAATATGTCCAATTGGGAATTCGGCGTCCTGATACAGGTGCGTGACCTGTCGCGGGCCATGCGTGAGGCGTTCAGTCGTTCGCAGTCGCAGTCGAAAGAGGATGTGGACCTGGCCGAAATGGAGCCCAAGTTCAACTTCGATTCGACCAGCTGGATACTGCCCTCGTCCGAGTCGGTGTATGAGGATGGGGCGTCCTATGCGTATCGCTATTTTGAGCGACTGTCCGATGACAAATCGCCCGAAGCGCAGTTTTATGCCCGCGCTGATAATTTACGCTATTGGTTGGCTACGGTGCAAACTCGTCTGGGCAGTCTGTCGCAACGTTTGAGCGCTAGCGTTGGAGAGCGACGTGTTAATACGGATCTGGCCGGGGACGCGGAGGCTAGCCAGTCGACCCGAACTCCTGCGGAGCAGTATATCCAGACCCCTTGGACCGAGATTGACAACGTCTACTATGAGGCGCGCGGAACAGCCTGGGCACTCATCTATTTTCTCAAGGCAGTGGAAGTGGATTTTGGGGACGTTTTGCGCAAGAAAAATGCGCAGGTCAGCTTAAAGCAAATTATTCGCGAACTGGAGGCGACTCAGGAAACGCTGTGGAGCCCCATGGTGCTCAACGGCAGTGGCTTCGGCCCCCTGGCCAACCATTCCCTGGTCATGGCGTCGTATATTAGCCGGGCCAATGCTGCGATTATCGATTTACGCGATCTGCTGTCCCAGGGCTAGGCGTCTTCAGCGACGTTGGTAACGCAGTCGGGTGCCTGTCTCCAGGGACAGGCGCAACTCCTGGGGGTCGATTTCTTCCGGGAAGTAAGTGCCTGACAGCTTTGCATCCAGCAGGCTGGCACCTTCCAGATCTGTCTCGCGGAAGTCGATACCGCTGAGGTCGGCGTTGCGAAAATAGGAATTGCTGAAATCCAGGCCGGCAGCATTCATGTTGCGCAGATCGCGTCCGCGATAATCGCCATTTTTCAGTTCGCTGGTATCCAGTTGATCGCGCTGCTCGTTGAAGCTCTTGATGTCCTCGTTGCGCAGCAACTGGTACAAGGGGTCCTGTTTGATGACTGGCTTGTCCATGGGGTTTCCTGTGTTGTCGCTGTCGGGGGTTGTCGCCTGGCGTGCTGATGTCACGATGGCCTGACAGTGGGACCCATAGCTTAAGCTACCGGGAGGGGCAATCCCAGCCCCTGTTATGAAACTAAAGGTGCAATTTGACTGAGCGAACTTTCGAGGGCTTTCTGCTGACCCGTAACTGGCGGGATACGTCGGACGGTGTCGAGCTGGAGTTCTGGTTCAGCAGTTCCGACGGCCCCCTCTGTATTATGGTCTCCGGAGGTAACAGCGTCTTTTTCCTCGCCCAATGTGACTTGCCTCGAGCGCGGGAGGTGCTGGCGCGCGTGCCGGAGGTAGATTTTCGCGCGCTTTCTCTCAGAACCTTCGAGATGGACGCGGTGACAGGTGTGTATTTTCGTCAACATCGCTCTGCGCGGCGCGCTGCCGATGCGTTGCGCGAGGCTGGCGTGGAGCCGCTGGAGGCGGATATCAACCCCGCTGAGCGTTACCTGATGGAGCGCTTCATCGCGGGCTCAGCGTTGATCCGTGGCCGTCCAAGGCGCCGGGGCAGGCACTGGTTATTGCAAAATCCTGCGGTCAAAGCGAGTGATTACAGGCCGGCACTGCGGGTAGTGTCTTTTGATATCGAAACCGCGATGAAAGGACATGAGCTCTACTCGATTGCGGTGCATGGCAAAAAAGAGGGGAGGGAGGCTCGTAAAGTTTTTATGGTGGGCAGGGGCGCCCGACAGGATTTTGTCCAGGCATGCGACAACGCCGACGATGTGCTCCAGCGTTTCCTTGACTGGATAGACGAATTCGACCCCGATGTTCTGATTGGGTGGAATGTGGTGAATTTCGATACCCGCTTCCTGCAACGTCAGGCGGACCGGTCCGGTCGTCGGTTGCTGTTGGGTCGCGGACGGCGCCCAGGCTACTGGCGAGAGCTCGACGAGGAGGGTGAGCGCTTTACCGTAAACTTTCCGGGCAGGGTGGTACTCGATGGCATTGAGTTGCTGCGCGCGGCGTTTTATCGCTTCGAGAGCTTCTCCCTTGAAAACGTTTCCCGTGAACTGTTGGGAGAAGGCAAGCTACTGCATGGCGGTGGTCGAGGGGAACAGATTGGCCAGTTGTTCAGTGAGGACAAGAGTCGACTTGCGGCCTATAACCTCAAAGATTGTGAGTTGGTCTCGGATATTTTCGATACCACTGCCTTGATAGATTTCGCAGTAGCACGCAGTGCCATAACTGGCCTCAACCTGGATCGTATGGGCGGCTCGGTGGCCTCTTTCGATAACCTGTATTTACCTCGCTTACACAGGGAGGGGTACGTTGCGCCAAACGCAAGTCGCGAGCAGACTGCCAGCCCGGGTGGTTTCGTGCTCGACTCACGACCGGGCATTTACGACCACGTGCTCGTATTGGATTTCAAGAGTTTGTATCCCAGCATTATCCGCACCTTTTGTATTGATCCTCTCGGTCTGGCGTTGGGAGTCTCGGATGAATGCTCTGACGAGGAGACCGTAGAGGGTTATGTTGGTGGACGATTTGCCCGCCGTGGACATATCCTGCCTGCGGTTATCAAAGCTCTATGGCAGCAACGGGATCAGGCCAAGTTAGTCGGGGACAAGCCGCTGTCTCAGGCGATAAAAATTATTATGAACAGTTTCTATGGTGTACTGGGCTCCCCCGGCTGCCGCTTCTTTGATCCGCGGCTTGCCAGTTCGATTACGCTGCGAGGACACCAGATACTGGGTCGCACTCGGGATTATATTGAATCGCGGGGGCATCGGGTAATCTATGGCGATACGGATTCTGTTTTTGTCTGGATTCAGGACGCGACGTCGGATGCCGCCGCCGTCGCGGCGGGTCGATCCCTGGAGTCTGACCTGAATGCGTGGTGGCAAGCGCAAGTTCACGAGGAAGTTCTACTCGAAAGCGCGTTGGAGGTAGAGTTCGAGACCCACTACAAACGCTTCCTGATGCCCACTGTGAGGGGCTCGGATAAGGGCAGTAAAAAGCGCTATGCCGGTGTAGTCGAGAAAGACGGAGCCGAGCAGCTGGTGTTCAAGGGGCTGGAGACTGTTCGCACGGACTGGACTCGCTTGGCGCGAGAGTTTCAGGAAGAGTTATACCGTCGTATTTTTATGCAGCAGGATTATGCTGACTACGTCAAAGATCTGACAGCCCGGGTGTTGGCAGGTGAGCTTGATGAGCAGCTGGTCTACCGCAAACGCCTGCGGCGAAAACTGGCGGATTACGAGCGCAATATTCCTCCCCATGTGCAGGCGGCGCGACTCTGCGAGGTGCGCGGTATCACCGTGCCTCACCGCGGCGACTGGGTGGAGTATGTGATGACTACCAGCGGCGCGGAGCCCGCGACGGCGGCACGTGCGCCCATCGACTATCAGTACTATGTCGACCGACAACTGGCGCCGGTAGCCGATGGTATTCTGGGTTTTGTGGATGCCTCGTTTGCCGATTTGACGGGCAGGCAATACGGGTTGTTTGAACTCCCTGAGTAGAACGCTGCAATGCCAGGGAGCCCAAGTCCGCGCGTTAGTTCGCGAAGAATTCCTGGCGCAAGGCTGTGTAATCCTCCGCGGGCAGGCGTGGACCAAAGTTGGCCACAATCCGGCCGGCCGCGAGACTGGCAAAGCGGCCTGCGGTGGGGAAATCCTCGCCGTGGGAAATGGCATAAAGAAAGGCACCGGCAAACATGTCGCCGGCACCGTTGGTATCCACTGCATCTACTTTTTTCGACGGTATTTCGACCAGCTCGGTGCCGTCAAAGGTCAGTGCGCCCGCGGCGCCCCGCGTGATCACAAATGTCTCCGCAACCTCTTTTATTTTTTCTACCGCGACATTAATGTCGTCGCTTTGCGCCCAGCCCAAGGCCTCGTCCTCGTTGCAGAACACCAAATCCAGTCGGTCGCCGATGATTTTCGCAATGCCTTCACGGAAAAATTCCACCATACCCGGATCGGAAAAGCTCAGGGCTGTTTTAACACCAGCGGCCTCAGCGATTTCCCGAGCTTTTACAGCGGCCGCCAGGCCCGTCGGAGACGTTACCAGGTAACCTTCGATGTAGAGGTACTCGGAGGCGGC
The DNA here is from genome assembly GCA_024224435.1 of Halieaceae bacterium. GTDB lineage: Bacteria > Pseudomonadota > Gammaproteobacteria > Pseudomonadales > Halieaceae > Marimicrobium. The sequence goes on along the minus strand of JAAENL010000012.1, from coordinate 501 downwards.
AATCGCGTCGGGGTCGAGTTGCTCCGTGGACAGTGTTTCACTGATTCCTAAATAGGTATTCATGCTGCGCTCCGCATCCGGTGTAATCAGCACCAGACATTTACCGGTTACGCCATCGCTGCGCGCTCCATCGAAGCAGTGGTCAACGCCCGCTGCCTCCAAATCTGCGATGTAGATATCTCCGTCGCTGTCATTCGCCACTTTGCAAGACATAAATGTCGGGCCACCAAATTGTGCGGTGGCAATCATGGAGTTGCCGGCACTGCCGCCGCTGGCATGGCTGGCCTTGACCAGATGCCCCGTGAGGTGCCCCAGCAATTCCGTTTGCCGCGCCTGATCCACCAGGGTCATTAATCCCTTTTCAACATTCATCGTGTTCAATTCGCTGTCGTCTACCTTTATTTCGGTATCCACGAGTGCTGCGCCGATGCCATAGACTTTATATTTTTTCATTGCTTGGGTTTTCCGCTACAGTGAGATCAGCGCTTCATTATCCTGATT
>JAAENL010000011.1 GCA_024224435.1 Halieaceae bacterium | reverse complement strand
CGGCTTCACGGTTGGTTCAGGTCGGTTGTTGCACACTGTATCCACGGTGGTCAGTTGGACCACCCCTTACAAGCCCTCTGGAGATACGATTATGAAAACCTCACACACCATTTTTGCAGTCGTACTGACTGCTGCCACTCTGGGTGGAACCGCTATTGCTGCCTCCGCTATCGCCGACAGGTTAAACGCTAATGCCGCCGACTGGCTGACAATCCCCGCTATCTATGAAAAAGTGACCGCCGCCGGTTACAAATACATCCATGAGATTGAACGTGAGCGCCGCGGCTACGACGTCGAAGCTTATGACAACAACGGTGATCGGGTAGAACTATTCATCGATCCAATCAATGGCGAAGTGCTCGATATCCGTGTCAAGAACGACAAGTCCGACAAGTATCGTGACCAGCGTTTCTTTGACAACCGTGATCACGACAACAACCGCTACAGCAACAACGCCAGGCGTTAACTCCTGAGAAGAATTGCCCCGTCCCGAAACACCAGCGACGGGGCAAGTCACCGCTGTAAGTTGCCATTATCCATGCGAAGAGGCCCATCATGAAGACTATCCTTGCCAGCTTTGTTGCCATCGTTGCTCTTGCCTGGGGCGTTGATATGCTCTCGCCCGCTCACCTTTCAACAGGTTCCGGGCTCTGGGCCCTGCGCCAGGAGGGTCTTTATCTTACCGGGCTGCTTTCGATTTCACTGATGTCGCTGGCCATGGTACTGGCCACGCGCCCTGTTTGGCTCGAGCGTCCGTTCGGCGGCATGGATCGAATCTACCGCCTTCATAAATGGAGCGGCATTTTGGCCGTCACCTTCGCCGCCCTGCACTGGCTTGTGGAGATGTCGGACGACCTGCTCAAGGCACTGGTCGGTCGCGGTGGCCGGATTAAAGAGGGCACCTCGGCATTTGCCGAACCGATACGTGATCTGGGCGAGGAACTGGGTGAATGGGCCATCTATGTCCTGCTGGGGCTGTTAGCACTGACCCTGTGGAAGCGATTCTCCTACCGCCTGTGGCGACCATTGCACCGGGCAATGCCGGTGCTCTACCTGGTGCTGGCATTTCATTCAGTGGTCCTCGCCCCCGCCGACTACTGGAGCCAGCCCATTGGACTGTTGCTGGCGCTGCTGCTCACCGCGGGGAGTATCGCCAGCGTGCAGTCCCTGACCGGTCGCATCGGACGAAAGCGTCGGGTAACCGGCAGTGTGGTCGCGTTGAACAATCCGGGTTCCGATATTATCGAGGTGAGCTGTCACCTTGATGGAAAATGGCAAGGTCATCGTCCCGGCCAGTTTGCTTTCGTGACCTTCGACGCTGCCGAGGGCGCTCACCCCTTTACTATCGCCAGTGCCGATCATGGAGATCGTAGTGTCACCTTCGCCATCAAGGCGCTCGGTGACTACACCCGCACACTGACAGGCAAACTCAGCGTAGGCAGCCCGGTAGAGGTTGAGGGCCCTTATGGCCGCTTTGATATTTCCCGCGTTAACAAACGCGCTCGACAGATCTGGATCGCCGGCGGTATCGGTATTACCCCATTCCTTGCCTGGCTCGAAACCCTGCAGGATGAACCTGCCTCCGGGCTCTGCGCCGATTTGCATTACAGCGTGCGTGACGCCAAGACCGATCCCTTTGTCAAACGCCTGCAATCCCTGTGTGCAGCATTGCCCGATGTCCGTTTGCATGTGCATGACAGGCATAACGGACCGCTGACCGCCGAGGCATTGGCTAAAGAGCAGCAAGACAGGAAGGGGGTGGAGGTGTGGTTTTGCGGTCCGCGTGGTTATGCCGATGCCCTGCGCGAGGGACTGCAAGCCTTCTCCGGCCGGATACGTTTTCATCAGGAGGCGTTCGAGATGCGCTGAGCATCTCGCTTCCATCCCCAATTTCTCGTCGATCACATATGCAGGAGCGCGTTATGAATCAAACCGTATTCACCCGTTATCAAGTGCGGGGGCGCAGCGTACGCTGGTTTCACTGGATCAATGTCCTGTGTAAGCGTCTGGCGAAATATACCTATGAAACATCCACTGACTTGCTGATGATGCTCGCATCATCAATAAACAAGCAGAGGACATTCATGGCAGCAAGCCTGTCAAAGAGAGAGGTCAAACGTCAGCGGT
>JAAENL010000010.1 GCA_024224435.1 Halieaceae bacterium | reverse complement strand
GGATCCAGAGTAATCAAACCAACAATCCACACCATCGCTACCATCGCAACAAAGGGCACCCGCGCACGCAGATCGATGTCTTTCCAGCCGTAATAACGACAGTTCGCGATCATTAGAAATCCTACGATCGCCGTCAGTACCCCTACCAGCACCGACACTTCGAAGGGCACAGTCTGCGCTACCCAGCCGAGATCGTGACACACCCAGACAGCACTGGCGATAATGCCGGCCGCGGCAGGACTTGCCAGCCCCGTGAAGTATTTCTTGTCTGCTGCTTCTATCTGGGTATTGAATCGCGCCAGACGCAATGCGGCGCAGGCGACATAGATGAACGCCGCGCTCCAGCCAAACTTGCCCAGACTACCAAGCCCCCAACTAAAGACGACCAGTGCCGGCGCAACACCAAAGGACACCATGTCGGCCAGACTGTCATACTCCTCGCCAAACTTACTTGTCGTATTGGTCATACGCGCAATACGACCATCCAGACCGTCCAGCACCATGGCAAAAAAAATGGCAACTGCCGCATTCTCGTAGTCACCGCGCATGGCGGCTATGATTGAATAAAACCCCGCGAATAATGCGGCGGTGGTAAACAGGTTGGGCAGTATATAAATCCCACGCTGGCGAACCGTGCGACCGTCCTCAGAGATTTCTTCCTCATGCTCGTCTACGGGCAGGTCCAGCCGCGAAGGAGTCGCTGCCGTCGCACGGCTGTATTTGCGGGCCTTCAGCTCGGACGCTGCAGTGCCGTGTTCATCTTGCTCTTCTTGCATGAGCGGCGTTCCTCTCGTCAGGATTGAACATAGTATCAAATCGCGCGGGGATAGGTCTGCTCGGCGACATCCCACAGAGATTTCACCAGGGGGCTGGCAAGACGCTGACCAAGACTACACAGGCCAACCGTCAGGGGGCCCAGATCTCGCGGCGCAGCGATCACACTGATACTGTCTGCCATTCCACTGGCCTCAATCACCAGCCGCGGCGCGATACCCACACCGAGACCCAGACTTACCATTGCGACAATCGCCTCGTGACCGGCCACCTGAGCATAAATGTGAGGCCTCACCCCCCGGTTGTTAAACCAGGTATCGAGCATGTCCTTGGTCACCCCTCGCTCGGGCACAATAAACGGCACCACCGACCAGTCAAAATCAGCCCTCGAGATGTCCACTGCCTGCACCATGTCGCGCACTGCGCAATCCGCAGAGGGCGCGCAGAACACCAATGGCGACTCCAGCAACGGCAAAAAACGCAAACGCTGGGGCAATTGTGACGGCCTGCCGCTGACAGCAATATCATCCCTCCCCTCCAACACCCGGGCGATGCCATCTGCCTGATCACCTGTGTGCATATTGATCTCGACTGCCGAATGGGTTGCCCTGAATGTCTCGAGTATCGGTGCCAGCACGCTGTAGGTTGCTGTGACAGAGCAATAAAGGCTCACCTCTCCAGCCAGCTCCTCGTCGCTGCCCAGTTTTCGCCGGAGACGGTGCCACTCATCCAGCGAGTGGCGCGCATACGCCCGAAACTCCTGCCCTGCACCGGTCAGCCTGACACGCCGATTATCGCGCTCCAACAACGGTTGCCCCAGCTCCTCTTCCAGTCGCTGCACCGTTCGACTGACAGCTGACACGCTCATGTGCAGCAGTTCGCTACTCCGACTAAAGTTAAGGGTATCAGTCACCGACAGGAACACCGCCAACGCTTTCGTATCCATCCACTTATCCAGTATTGCTTTATACGCAATACAGTATTCCCAATATAGCGTTTTACGCAAGCAAAAATTTGCCGTAATGTCGTGCTCACGTTCAACATTCGAGGATCAATACCATGGGACAAAATTATTTCAACCAACTGCCCCTGCGACTGCAGCTGGAAGAACTGGGCAAGTGCCGCTTTATGCACCGCACCGAATTTGCCGACGGTGTCGATATTCTGCGCGGTAAAAAACTGGTCATCGTGGGATGCGGTGCACAAGGCCTCAACCAGGGCTTGAATCTGCGCGATAGCGGCCTCGATGTGTCCTATGCCCTGCGTGATGCCGCGATCAGTGAGCAACGCCAGTCATGGAAAAATGCCACCGAGAACGGCTTTGCCGTTGGCACCTATGAAACACTCATCCCCACCGCTGATGTCGTGCTCAACCTGACACCGGACAAGCAGCACACCAGCGTCGTCAATGCCATCATGCCCCTGATGAAGGAAGGCGCCTGCCTGGACTATGCCCACGGGTTTAACCTTGTCGAGGAAGGCATGAAAATTCGTGAGGACCTGACCGTCGTAATGATGTGTCCGAAATGTCCCGGCACCGAGGTCCGCGAGGAATACAAGCGAGGTTTCGGCGTCCCTACTCTCATCGCGGTGCACCGGGAGAATGATCCGAAAGGAGAAGGCCTGGAAATTGCCAAAGCACTGGCCTCTGGCACCGGCGGCGATCGCGCCGGCGTACTGGAGTCTTCTCCCATCGCCGAAGTGAAATCGGACCTGATGGGCGAGCAAACCATTCTGTGCGGCATGCTGCAAACGGGCGCCATCCTCTGTTTCGACAAGATGGTAGAGAAAGGTATCGAACCGGGGTACGCATCCAAACTGATCCAGTATGGCTGGGAAACCGTGACAGAAGGATTAAAGCACGGCGGCATCACCAACATGATGGATCGCCTTTCGAATCCCGCCAAAATCCGCGCATACCACCTTTCGGAAGAGCTCAAAGACATTATGCGGGCGCTGTATGAGAAGCATCAGGACGATATTATGTCCGGCCACTTCAGTCAGACGATGATGGAGGACTGGGCCAATGACGATGCCAATCTGCTTGGCTGGCGTGCGGCAACCCAGGAAACGGCCTTTGAAAGAGCCGACAATACCACGGCGGATATCGCCGAACAGGAGTATTACGATCACGGCATCCTGCTGGTGGCGATGTGCAAAGCCGGTGTGGAGCTCGCCTTCGAAGTGATGGTGGAAGCGGGTATCAAGGACGAGTCGGCCTATTACGAATCACTTCATGAGACGCCACTCATCGCCAATACAATCGCACGCAAGAAGCTCTACGAGATGAACGTAGTTATTTCCGATACTGCTGAATACGGATGCTACCTGTTTGACCACGCCTGCCGACCGCTGTTGGCGGATTTCATGAGCAAGATCGATACAGACGTCATCGGTAAAGGCATGGCGCTGGACACTGGCGTCGACAATGTCGAGCTGATTGCAGTGAATGATGCCATCCGCAACCACCCGGTAGAAGTCATCGGCAGGGAGCTACGAGGCTATATGACAGCAATGAAGCGAATTGTCTGATTTGATGCCATTGCCATTAAAAAGGGGCCTGC
>JAAENL010000009.1 GCA_024224435.1 Halieaceae bacterium | reverse complement strand
ATAAATTTATTGAAGGCAACAAATCCAGGTTCGCGAATAATAGGGTGGCTAACGCTAAGGAAATTAACAATTCTAAAATAATTCTCCTGATTTTTTGAATTGTACATAGCAATATTAGATAATTCTTCTATCGCCTCATCTTTCTTAGTAACTGCTCACCCCCTGTCAAACGGGCTCTGGTGCGGGCTCGCGTTTGAGGCAGGTGCGGATGGCTTGGAGGGCATTTTGATTATTGATGGCGGCAGTGGCGGTTACCGAGAGGATGTCAGCGTAGAGCCATGCCCCCCATTGGGAACGGAAGCATCCGCTCACCTTTCGGAAGATCACCGACATGCGCAGGCGTTGTTCGGAAATATTGTTGGTCGGGGGTACGTCACGACGGGTGATGAAAACGAATAGCATGTCGCGGGCTTTTTCCATGGCGCGCCGCAGTTTGCATCCGGCATCAACGCAAGGTTCAAGCGCAAGCAGCCGGGCAAGGCGGCTCTCAAGGTCGCGTTTGTGTTTGTCAAGCGTAGCGTCCTTGAGGTTTTCTCGTCGTCGACCGATGGCCAACGCCCTTTTGATGAGGAATTTGAAGCCGGGTGCGAACACCGTGTCGCCAGCGTCAATGGCATATTGAGCATCGCGTAAAATATGCGCCAGACAAGCTTGATGAACTTGCCCATGGCCCATCTGACCGCCATAGCGGTCGCTGACCCACACTTGCGGTCTGGCCTTTTGCAAAAAATCCTCGACCACGGCCTTGGCCCTCGTGCCGGCGATGCGGTAAGACACCGCCGTGGCGGAGGAAAATACCCATTGCCAGCAGGTATGGCCCATAACCCTGGCCGTGGTTTCGTCTGAAGCAATCACCGGTGCATTGCGCACCTCGGCTTCGATGCGTATCGCCTCGGCGGCAAAGGGCTTCGCCGAGCACTCCAGCATATTGGAGATCGCGCCTTCGGAGATATCCAGCCCGAACAGGGCCTTCATGATCTCAACGAGCCGATTGTAGCTGACCATGTGCCGGGCGTGCAGGTAGATGGCGATGGCGGCGATATTTGGCCCAAACGGGCTCCCCACAGGCATGTCAGCGGGCGCTTTTGCCTTGATGCTTCCACTGCAGCACGGACAGCTTCCCTTGTGCAGGTTCACGCGGGTCGTCTCCGGCCTGACCGGCGGTATATCGATATGATCATAGGCGTGTACGTCCGGCTGGTCTTCGCGCGTCAGCGCGTGACCGCATTTGTCGCATTCATCTGCGTAGATATCACGGGTGTGATCGGGGTTGGCGGCCAACCTGCGGGTTGAGCCCTTGCGGCCCTTGCGGCGTTGCTTTGTCTTGCCCTGGGGAAGGTTGGCCTTCTGGCCCTTTGACGGTGGTAACGAGGAATTGTCCGGGGTCTTGGGCGGCTCGCCCTGTTTTGCCTCCAATTCCGCAACGCGTGTCTGCAAAGCGGTGATCTGTTCCGCCATCGTCAGAACGAGATCGATCAATTCCTTTTTGTCCAGCGTATCAAGGGCTTCGAGTGTCATCACAAGCTTGAATCAGTCGGAAACTAAAAAGTCAATGCTCAATTTTCCCGCGCTCTTGAACCGCTGGCAAAAATGGGGGTGAGCAGTTACGTAGGAAGAGCGATGATTTCAACATCGTTATATATGACAGAGAAGAAAGTTCCACTAGCCAGAGAAAACAATAGCAAGATTGCATGTTTATATGGATTTTCCATTATTTT
>JAAENL010000008.1 GCA_024224435.1 Halieaceae bacterium | reverse complement strand
GCAGCAAGCCGGGCCAGAAAATCCAACGGTTCGAAGATCACATGAGTGGTACCGTCTCGATAGGGCGTTTTCAGTTCGTAGCGGATCCGTCCATCATCCAGAAGCGACAGGCGTTTCTCGGATACCGCGGGCCGGGAGATATACCGGCACAGCCGTTCCAGCTTGTCACGCTCAAGTGCCCCCGCCACTACCCCGGCATGCAAGCTGAAACCCGCTACCTTGGCGACCCGGCTCGAACCCGCCTTCGGCTCCTCTAGCGGCGCTAGGCTTTGCAATGTGAACACCTTGCGGCCTTGGTGGGGTCCGATGGCAATTCGGTAGGTGATCGAATGCCCGTACAGTTGTTGCATCGCCTCGTCATCCGAGGTTTCCAATGCCAGATAGCTGGCCTGCTCATCAGCCGCCAGAAAACCCCGTCGTTCGAGGAATTTCGCCACCCGTTGGCTTATCCGATGCACCAGCAGACCCAATTCGTCCATCGTGGGCGCCTTTATGCGGTGAAAGCGAACCTTCCCGTAGCCATCCTCGGCGTAGACACCGTCGAGATAGAGCATGTGGAAATGGACGTTGAGGTTTAAAGCCGATCCGAATCGCTGTATCAGGGTGACCGCCCCGGTGTGGGCGCTCGACTTGGTAAACCCGGCTTATGGATGATATGGGTTGCCAGGGTGCGGTAAACGATGCCCAGCACCTTTCCCATCAGCTCCGGATAACTGGCGAACAGGAAACGCAACTGATAAGGAAAACTCAATACCCATTGCCGGACCGGCGCGCGAGGGAACACATCGTCCACCAACAGAGCAACGCTTTCAGCCATCCGTCGGGCGCCACAGCTTGGGCAAAACCCACGGCGCTTGCAACTGAAGGCGACCAAGTGCTCG
>JAAENL010000007.1 GCA_024224435.1 Halieaceae bacterium | reverse complement strand
TGAAACGCCAAATCATTGTCCGGCGTGCTTGCGTTACACTGCGTCTCCAGAATTTTGTACTCTGCTTCCAACTCCTGAAGCCACCCTTGACGCTCAATTTCGGCAAATTCCCGCAAACTTTCTTCTTGCCCACGAAGATCTATCTCCGCCTGACGATTCTGGATCACCTTAACAAGATAACGATGGGCCGTTTGGTTGCGCAGACGCCCTTTGTTGCGCTCGGTACCGAAAATCGCCAACCCGTGACGGATGGCCTCCGGGGTGTAACGCTCGGCGAGCCATTGCCGAGTCTTGCCCGCTGGATCCATATCTTCTATCCCCAAGCGCCTGAAGCCTTCATCCAATATGATACGGCTTGCCGGCCGGCTCGGCAGGACGTCAACACGCCTCGTTGCGGTATGGTCAGAATGTAATTGTTCAATGAACTTGCGGTCTTTGTCCGGATCCGGGCAGGTTGCCCGTAAAACCTGCTGCCGGCTCTTTCCATTAAACTCAGCGCGTCCTGCGTGGTTGAGCCCGGCGGTATAGGCACGCACAATCTCCCGTACAGCGCTATGTCTGAGCTCGTTCTTACTACTGTCGTCGAGGAAGATAGTGCCCACGGCCTGTTCATATTTGCCGAATTCCCCTTCAATAACAGCCTTATTCTCAGGCCGCTGCGCGGTGGCTGGGATCATCGTTGTTGTCTTTTCAATATGCTCGCGCAACC
>JAAENL010000006.1 GCA_024224435.1 Halieaceae bacterium | reverse complement strand
CACTCTGCGACGGCAGCCCTATCAATCATCGCCTGTTTTGTGCGCAACGCTATGGACCCGGGGTGAATGTTGTGACAGACCCTGATGAATTACCCTTTGAGAGCGATAGCGTAGATGTGGTCATTGCTCATCATTGCCTTGAGTTCGCGCGCAATCCTCATCAAGTCTTGCGAGAAATGCAGCGCGTGTTGACTCCGCAGGGACAACTGCTAGTGATTGGCTTCAACCCTTACAGTCTGTTGGGTGCCCAGATGCATATTCGCAGATTAATGCGAGACCCCCTCTGGACAGCACATCAGCCTGTGGGCGAGCACCGTCTCACCGACTGGTTGCATTTGCTGAATTGTGAAGTAATACAAACCCGACGTTTGTATGGCCTGCCGCCAATGGGTAGCGGCAGAATGCGGCGATGGATGACCCGTGCCGATATGTGGACTGCACGGCACAAGCTTCCTATCGACGGCCTTTTTATACTGCATGCGGTCAAGCAGGTTGCTGCTGCGCACAAGCCGAGGAAAGTCTGGCGAGGGCGCCGGGCTCGCCTGATAAGCCTGGTGCCCAAGCCGGTAACAACACCCGTGCAACGGCAAGTTTTTTCTTGCGCCAAGCCAGCCACTGATGCAGGAAATGCGGCAGCTTGAGAAATGTAGAGATTTATACAGATGGCGCCTGTAGGGGCAATCCTGGACCCGGTGGTTGGGGCGCTCTTCTGCGCTACGGTGGCGTCGAGCGGGAGTTGTATGGTGGCGAGCCGGATACCACGAATAACCGGATGGAACTGCAGGCAGCGATCCAGGGTCTGAAGGCGCTGACGCGACCCTGTCGGGTTGACTTGACGACGGACTCTGAGTACGTGCGCAACGGTATTACTCGTTGGCTGGATGGGTGGAAGCAAAAAGGCTGGAAAACCGCAGCGAAAAAGCCCGTCAAGAACGCAGACCTTTGGCTCGCGCTGGATGAAGAGAACCAGCGACACGAAGTGAGCTGGCACTGGGTGAAAGGACACAGCGGTCACGAAGAGAATGAGCGTGCAGACCAATTGGCCAATCGTGGTATCGATGAATTGCTCGGGTAAAATAGTGCCGGGGCCTAGCGAATGGCGCCAGCGCGCCGCTACTTGACAGGAGTTTACGCAGCTTGAGACAGATCGTTCTTGATACTGAAACAACAGGGCTGGAGGTGTCGCAGGGGCACCGTATCATCGAGATTGGGTGTGTCGAGATGGTCGATCGGAAACTCACCGGCAACCACTTTCACCAGTACATTAATCCGCAGCGGGACATTGATCAGGGGGCAATAGAAGTTCATGGAATCACGATGGATTTCCTCGCAGATAAACCACTGTTTGAGACGGTAGCAGCGGGCTTTGTCGAATTTGTTCAGGGCGCCGAACTGATTATTCATAATGCGCCTTTTGATCTGGGGTTTCTGAACGCGGAGTTGCGACAACTTACGGAGCCGCCTCGTGACATAGAAGAGTGGTGTGCGGTGATAGATACGCTTGTGATGGCAAGGGGAAAGCACCCTGGCCAGCGCAATAATCTGAACGCCCTGTGCCAACGCTACGAGGTAGATAATTCACAGAGGGATTTACACGGCGCACTGCTGGACGCAGAGATACTTGCAGATGTCTACCTGGCCATGACCGGTGGCCAGACGGCCCTGCAGCTCACTGACAATGATAGTGTCCCCGATGGCCAGCAGGTGAAGGAGCGCATCCAACGGCTTCCTCACGATCGTAAACCACTGCCTGTTATCGAGGCTAACAGGGAGGAGCGCGCGGCGCATTCCGCGCATCTCGACGCAATAGCGGGTGCGGCTGGCGGCAAGGTGATTTGGCGGCCGGAAACGCTCGAATCCGCCCAGTAGGGCCTTATCCGGCGTTAACCTTGCGACAAGGCTTTACGAGACATACTATACCCGTCGTTTTACATCCAGCGTGGAAATCATATGTTTAGACTCCATAATGCGCCCCCGCCCAACAGTGACACCGAATTGCTGGTGATTTTCCAGGGTGGGCAGCTAATCAGCGACATGCGATCCCACGCAGCCTGCCTGATCACGAGTGAGCAGTTTTTGCGGGACGGCTGGACTGAGCGCCGTCGGCATTTTTTGGGTTACTGGGGAAATGAGCCGTGCTATGTGCTGGAGATCGACGCTGGCGATCAGCTTGATCCGTTGCAATACCAGAAGGGTAGTCTTTATCACATCCTGGGCCGCGTAGATGAGCAGTTATTTGCGCTGGCAGGACGGGCCTCGCAGCTGCTGGACTGGGAGCAAGATCATCAGTTTTGCGGCCGTTGTGGGCAGCCAATGAAAATTGACCTGCAAGAGCGCGCTATGCGCTGTAGCCCATGTGCCGTCATCAACTACCCTCGAATATCGCCTTGTGTCATTGTTCTTGTCACTCGGGGGGATGAGTTGCTGCTGGCGCGCAATGCAAACTTTCCTCAACCGCTTTACAGCACCTTGGCCGGCTTCATAGAGGCGGGCGAGACAGCAGAGGATACACTGCGTCGGGAGGTGCGCGAGGAAGTCGGCATAGAAATCGACAACCTGCGTTACTTCAGCTCCCAGTCATGGCCCTTTCCAAGCCAATTGATGCTGGGTTTCTTCGCGGATTACGCCGGCGGAGAAATCGAGTGTGACACCCACGAGATTATCGATGCACAGTGGTTTAATCACAGTGAACTACCGATGATACCCCCGTCCGCATCGATCTCGGGTCAGCTCATACAGCATTACGTTCAATCGATCAGCTAAACAATCTGGAGTATGCGTTGGAATTTATTTATGAGTACGGCATTTTTCTGGCCCAGGCAGTAACCCTGGTTGCCGCCATTGTTATTGTCGTTTCCGCGGTGGTCGCCATCGGCGCGCGACAAAGAGCGGATCAGAATGAGGGTTATATCGAAATACGAAAACTGAATGAAAAATACCGGCAGTACGGTGAGATTATTCGAGAAGTTATTGAGGAGCCCCACACTCTCAAAGAGCAGAAAAAGGCTCAGAAAAAACTCGATAAGGCAAAAGCCAAAGCTGCAAAGAAGCGAAAATCCGTTGAGGATGATCCGCAGGAGCAACGTCATCGTCTCTTCGTGCTTGATTTTGTCGGTGACATAAAGGCCAGTGCGGTCGACAGTCTGCGTGAGGAAATATCTTCGGTTCTCCCACGTATCGAGCCAGGTGATGAAATACTGGTTCGCGTTGAGAGCCCGGGCGGCCTGGTGCACGGATATGGTCTGGCAGCGAGTCAACTGCAGCGTATCCGAGCTGCCAACGTGCCCCTCACTATCGCGGTAGACAAGGTCGCAGCAAGTGGCGGGTACATGATGGCTTGCGTGGCAGACCGGATTGTTGCCGCTCCTTTCGCTGTAGTTGGTTCTATTGGTGTCGTAGCGCAATTGCCCAATTTCCACCGCCTTTTGAAGAAAAACGATATCGACTTTGAGACGCTAACAGCGGGTCAATACAAGCGCACGCTAACCATGTTTGGTGAAAATACAGACACAGGGCGGACGAAGTTTCTTGAGGATCTGGAAGAGACTCATGAACTGTTCAAGACCTTTGTCAGTGCTAATCGTCCCGCCCTTGATATCGCCAAGGTTGCCACCGGTGAGGTCTGGTACGGCCAGACGGCGCTCGACGAAGGCCTGGTAGATGAGGTGCTCACTAGCGATGCTCTGGTCCAATCACGTTTGGAAGAGTGGGATGTCTTCGAGGTGTGTTTTCGTCACAAGAAAAACTGGCAGGAAAAGCTTGGCGTCGCCGCCGAAGGCGCCGCTGAGCGCGCATTCCTGAAAATTTGGCAGCGGGGATCGAGCCCCAGAGGTTACTGATCGCCCCGGTCCATCTCACGGCAGGTTTTCATCCAATACTCGACCGGCTCCAGCCGGTATCGCTTGCGCGGTTGAGCAAAATAGAAACGACGGCGCATGTTGCGTCGGGGCAGGGTCAGCGGAACAAGGTCACCATTGGCGAAGTTTTTTTGCAATACGATTTGTGAAAGGCAACCTATGCCAAGCCCTGATTCGACTGCGTTCTTGATCGCTTCATTGTGTTTCAGCTCCAGATAAATATTTATGCTGGGCAACAGGCCGGCAAGGGCGCGATCAAATGTTTGTCGCGCGCCCGAATCGGGCTCCCGCAGTATCCAGGGCGCCTCCCTAATATCTTTATTAGTCAAACTTTTTTTCTTCGCCAATGGATGATCTGCGGCACAAAATACGATCAACTCGTCCTCACGCCAGGGAATCAGTTCCAGATCGCGGTGGTGGACCTCTCCCTCGATCATGCCGATATCCACATCAAAATTGAGCACTTGAGCGACTACGTCGGGCGTATTTGCTATATGCAGTGCCACATCGGCCTCGGGGTAGTGGGCCAGATACCCTGCAAGGTAGCGCGTCGCAAGGTGGTTCCCTATAGTAAAACTGGCACCCACCTTCAAATGGCCCACGTCGGTATGGTCTAACAGCAATTCTTCGAAGCTCTGGCAATGTGTCAGCAGGTACTCCGCTTCTCGGCGAAGCGTCTGACCGATCGCGTTTAAAGCCAGCTTGTTACTTATCCGGTCAAACAAACTTACCTGATAGGTGTGCTCAAGGTTCAGCAGCGCTTCACTGGCTGCCGATTGGGACATATGCAGGCTTTGGGCTGCTCTTGAGATGTTCTGGTGCTTCGCTACCGCCAGAAAAATCTGCAGCTGTCGCAGTGTAAATTTCATCGGCTTTCCTCGTTTGCCCGGCGAGTAATCTCGTCTTACCGGAAAAACCGGTAGAGGTGTCCATAATATCCTGTTTTACATGGGGAGCATATCTCCGTACCCTGTGCGCTCGATAATTACTGCGCAGCTCAGACGCGGCTGTCCAGAAATACCAAATGGAAAGGAGAGCAGGGAGATGGCGGAACAAAAAGCAACAAATGTGCACTGGCACGAGGGAGATATCACTCGCGAGCACCGCAGCAAGCTACTGGGCCACAAGGGCGCCACGCTATGGTTTACCGGGCTGTCCGGTAGCGGAAAAAGCACGGTCGCAGTTGAATTGGAGGGTACTCTCATCGAGATGGGTGTACTGTCCTACCGCCTTGACGGTGACAATGTGCGCATGGGCATCAACAAGAATCTTGGCTTTTCCGCCGAGGATCGCACCGAGAATATTCGCCGAATCGGCGAAGTTGCGAAGCTTTTTGTCGACAGCGGCGTAATTGCCCTGAGCAGTTTTATTAGTCCGTACAAGGCGGATCGTGATCAGGTGCGGGCGCTACACGAAGATGCTGGCATGGATTTTATCGAGGTATTTGTAGATTGCTCACTGGAGGCGGCTGAGGAGCGAGATCCCAAGGGTCTTTATAAAAAAGCGCGCGCCGGCGAGATCAAGAACTTCACCGGGATTGACGATCCCTACGAGGCGCCTTTCAAACCGGAGATTCACCTGCATTCGGACAAGCAGTCTCTCAAGGAAGAAGTCGATGAAATCCTCAATGTGCTGCGTGAGCGCGGCATCATCAGCAAATAGACAGGAGAATCCGAATGATCAAGCCTCATGGCTCAAACGAACTCAACCCATTATTTGTTCATGACAAAGATAAGCGCAACGCCTTGCTCGCCGAGGCCGAATCTCTGCCCTCTCTGCTAGTCAGTTCTGCGGCTGCGGCTAACGCTGTAATGTTAGGTGGAGGTTATTTTAATCCGTTGACTGGATTCATGGATCTCGCTGATGCACTGAGTGTCGCAGAGACACTCAGGACGACTGATGGCCTATTTTTCCCAGTGCCCGTTATTAACCTGACAACCGAGACGGGGGTAGAGGCGGGAAGTCGGATCGCCCTGAAAGACCCTAATGTCGAGGGAAACCCCGTCCTTGCTGTGATGAACGTGGAGTCGGTGGAGGAAGTCAGTGATGAACAGATGGATTTCATGGCAGAAAAAATCTTCCGTACGCTCGACCCAGAGCACCCCGGTGTCGCTACCTTTCTTGGAATGGGGCGGACTTTGGTGTCCGGCCCTATCGAGGTATTAAACTATTCCTACTTCCAAGCTGACTTTCCCGATACATTTCGTACCGCTGTGGAAATCCGTGACGAGATCGCCAAACATGGTTGGGAAAAGGTGGTTGCTTTCCAAACCAGAAACCCGATGCACAGAGCTCACGAGGAGCTGTGTCGGATGGCGTTGGACGACTTAAATGCTGACGGTATATTGATTCACATGTTGTTGGGCAAGCTCAAGCCTGGCGATATTCCCGCAGATGTGCGCGACGCGTCTATTCGCAAGATGGTAGACGTGTACTTCCCGCCAAACACGGTGATGGTGACAGGCTATGGCTTCGATATGCTCTATGCCGGTCCGCGAGAGGCGGTATTACATGCTGTGTTCCGTCAAAATTGCGGCTGTACTCACCTCATTGTGGGTCGTGACCATGCAGGAGTAGGGAGTTATTACGGCGGGTTTGATGCGCAAACTATTTTTGATGAAGAGGTCCCGGAGGGTGCGCTTGAGCTGGAGATATACCGCGCTGACCACACGGCCTACAGCAAGAAGCTCAACAAGGTGGTAATGATGAAAGATGCGCCGGATCATGAAAAGGAAGACTTCGTGTTATTGTCTGGGACCGCCGTTCGCGAAATACTGGGCCGTGGCGAAGCACCTCCACCTGAATTTTCGCGTCCCGAAGTTGCGAAAATCCTGTCGGACTATTATCAGTCCCTGGATCAATAAACCTGTTTAACGGCATCCGCTAGCGGGTGCCGTGTTCAATGGAATTGCTATGAATTACGACCTGTTTAATGGTGATGCAGACGGGATCTGCGCATTGCTGCAGTTGCGCAAGTTTGAGCCGCTTGAGTCGGAACTGGTGACCGGCGTGAAACGTGACATCAACCTTTTGGCCAAGATTGAGGCTGGCGCCGAAGATCGTGTTACTGTGCTGGATGTTTCAATGGACAAGAATAAGTCAGCCTTGGAAGCCGTGTTGTCTGCTGGTGCATCGGTATTCTATGTTGATCATCACAAGCCCGGCGATATTCCAGACGATAAAAATCTAACCGCCATTATCAATGAGGCTCCCGATGTCTGCACAGCGGCGCTGGTAAACAATCACCTAAAGGGCGCGCACCTTGATTGGGCTGTGACAGGCGCATTCGGCGACAACCTGAAAGAGACGGCCAGAACACTGGCGAAGGGTCTGGATATCTCCAGTGCCGATCTCGCTTCGCTAGAAAACCTTGGCACTTATATAAATTACAACGGCTACGGCCCTGCCATCGAGGATCTTCACTACGACCCAAAAGAACTTTATTTGAATCTTTTTGCGGCCGATGGCCCGTTGGATTTTGTCGGCAACTCGCCAGATTTCCGCAAGCTCGGGGAGGGCTACGCGTCGGATATGGCTGCGGCGGCTTCACTAAAGCCAATGAGGGTGGATCAGCATGCAGCTGTTTTCATTCTTCCCAATGAGGCATGGGCGCGTCGTGTCAGTGGTGTCTATAGCAATGACCTGGCTACGGACAACCCGGACCGTGCGCACGCGGTGCTTACCGTGAAAGAAAGCGGCAACTATCTAGTCAGCGTACGCGCTCCCATGACGAATAAACAGGGCGCCGCAGATCTGTGCATGCAGTTCCCAACGGGTGGCGGGCGCGCGGGAGCGGCTGGTATTAACGATTTACCCGTAGGCAGCCTCGATGATTTCGTGACAGCCTTAGGCGCAGCCTACGGCACCTGAGAACGGGTCGACTAGCCAGAGTGTGGTCTGTTAATAGCGACGGTCGTCGGCTGCAGGGCCACTGTTTTTTCTTTCTTTGAATTTCGCTCTTGTTTTGGTGTTATGCCGAATTTTTTTTTGTAGGCGCGGGTCATGTGGCTGTGATCAGCGAATCCGATTTCCT
>JAAENL010000005.1 GCA_024224435.1 Halieaceae bacterium | reverse complement strand
CTCGCCGCCCCAGTACCACCACTGCCGGTAGTAGTGAGAGCTGTTCATAGCCAGACTCAGGAGTTCCTTGAGCCTGTCCGGGAGCTCGTTGTACCTATCCATGTTGGCGAAGAAAGAGCCTGCCCAGGCGCCGGAAATATTGTTAGTCAGGAAGTAGTTTGTGACGTCGGCCCAGCCCACAGTGTAGTCCTCGGTAATGCCTGACCAGGCCACGCCATCCAGTTCGCCAGTCTGCAGCGCTACTTCGATATCCTCCCAGGGCAGGGTGACTGGCACCACACCAAACTGGCTCAGGAATCGTCCCGCTGTGGGGAAGGTGAAGACGCGCTTGCCCTTCATGTCCTCAAGACTTCTGATGGGATCCTTGGTCGCAAAGTGACAGGGGTCCCAGGCGCCCGCGGACAAGTGCTTCACTCCAACTTTGGAATATTCTGCATCCCAGATTTCATTGAGGCCGTACTGATTGAAGAGGACTGGTATATCCAGCGAATAGCGGCTGGCAAACGGGAAGTATCCGCCGAAAACGGCGACTTCCGTAGGAGAAGCCATCGAATCGTCATCGGATTGCACCGCGTCGATGGTGCCTTTCTGCAGTGCCCGGAACAACTCGCCAGTTGGAACCAACTGGTCCGCGAAAAAAAGCTCGATCTGCATGTCACCACCAGCGACTGCATTAAAGGAGTCGATGGCTGGCTTGATTACGTGCTCGGCCAGTGCCGGCCCGGCGTAGGTCTGCATGCGCCATTTTATGGTCGTTTTTTTCTGCGCGTGTATCGCCGGTGCTCCGAGCGCGAGTCCTGCAGCGCCGGTCAAGCCAACTCCGGTCTTGGTCAAAAAGTCACGTCTGTTTTTCATGGGTATCTCCGTCACCTATCCGTTGGTGGAAAGTTTCTAAGCAGGCTCTCCGACTGCTCCCCATTGCGGGGGGTTCTATGTTATTTGCCGTAGACCGTTTCCGGGAGCCAAAGCGACAGTTGTGGAAACGTCATCACAAGCGCAAGCGCGAGCGCCATGATGCAAACAAAGGGCAGTATTGATGCATAGATATCCTTGAGCTCAATGTCCGGCGGCGCCATCGCCCTCATCAGGAACAGGTTGTATCCGAACGGCGGCGTCATATACGCAATCTGTGTAGTAATGGTATAGAGCACGCCATACCACACCAGATCGAAGCCGAGGACTGTCACTAGCGGCACGTACAGCGGCGCAACAATTACCAGCATAGCAGTATCGTCAAGGAACATACCCATAATCAAAAAACTTAGCTGCATCAATATCAGGACTATCCATGGATTAAGGCCAAGTTGTTCGGTGAACAGGCTGTCTATCGCCTTTACCGCGCCTAAACCGTCAAATACGGCGCCAAACCCAAGCGCTGCCAGTATGATCCACATGAACATGCAGGAAATTGCCAGCGTCTGTCGTACCGAGTTCTCGAACACTGTTCGCGTCATACGCCGTTTCAATACCGCCGCAAAAAAAGCAGCCAGGGCGCCGATGGCAGAGCTTTCGACGAGGCTTGTCCAGCCGTTCACGAAAGGCACCATCATTACTGCGAAAATTACGATGGGGAGCAGTCCTGCTCGTAACAGCCTCAATTTTTCCATCAGTGGTACCTGTCGTTCCTCCTCCTTAAGGGCGGGTCCTAAATCGGGCTGTATGGCACAGCGTATGGCGATGTAAGCGATAAACATAGCCGCCATGAGCAGCCCGGGTATCACACCGGCGAGCCACAGTTGTCCTACAGGCTGTCGTGCGATCATGGCATATAGCACCAACACGACCGAGGGCGGTACCAGTATGCCCAAGGAGGAGCCCGCCTGAACTACGCCGGTGACCATGCGTTTATCGTAACCTCTGCGCAGCAATTCTGGCAGCGCGATAGTCGCTCCTATAGCCATCCCCGCGACCGACAAGCCGTTCATGGCGGAGACTAGCACCATGAGCCCGATGGTGCCGATGGCAAGTCCACCATTCAGTGAGCCCATCCATACATGGAACATGCGATAAAGATCGTCCGCAATTTTTGACTCTGACAAAACGTAGCCCATGAAAATAAACATAGGCAGGGTCAACAGCGGGTACCACTTCATCAGTTTCATGACAGCTGCATACGGGATGTCCGAGCCCCCGGTGCCCCACAGAAGTATTGCGGCAAGTGACGCCACCGCGCCGATGGCCCCGAATACTCTCTGCCCTGTCATAAGCATGAGCATCAATGACGAAAACATCAGCAGAGCGATCATTTCATAGGACATTACAGCTTGATCCCCTTAATCCGGGCGATGTCTTTGAAGAATTCCGAGATCGCCTGGAGTAGCATCAGCACAATGCCAACCACGGTGATGACTTTGATCGGCCACATGTAAGGGCGCCACGAGGAGTAGCTGCGCTCGTTGTATTCGACGGCGTACTGCGTGCTGTCAACGGCGCCGTACAACAGCACGCCCAGAAAGAAAATCAGGAAGAACACAGTAAAACCATCAAAACAGGCTTTCCTGCGGTCAGACCAGGCATGATAGAAAAGGTCCATGCGTACATGGGATCCCATCTGTATGGCATAGGGACCGCCCAACATGTAGTAGGCGACCATTGCAAACTGCGCCATCTCAAGCGTCCACAGCGAGGGCAGAAAAAAAGTCTTGGAAATAGATGACCACGCCAGTATCGCGATCATTACAAATATGCCATACATGACTAATCGGCCGACGCGATAGTTTATCGCGTCGACAATAGAGACATAGCGGCTAATAAACCATCTCAACCAGAGCTCCTTGCAGGTATCTGCTGTCCGAGGCATGAGGCCAGTCGAGGCACGTGTTTCTGCCTCACTTTCGCCGCTCTTTACTGGTCTGAGAGTAGCTTACCGTTAATCATAAGTAGATGAAGCCGGATTTTTTGTGTACCAGTTAACGCCATCGCTGTCTGTTTGCCGAGTGATACTGCGTCTGCCTAGCAGGCAATTCAGATGGGCCAGTGTCTCCCCCGTGGCAAGCCCCATGGAGCCCCCATCTATCTTGCGCTTGAATAGGGCGGGATAGCAGTCCACAGCTCGCCGCGGTTCCGAAAGGTACTGCCACAGGCTGTCCAGATCGTGCTTGTGGTTTTCGATGATCTGGTTCAAGCGCACATGCAACCCGTAAAATGGCGCTTCGTGAGCGGGCAGTACCAGCAAATCATCCGGCAATATCTCTCGCAGGCGATTGCTGGATTGGAGCCACTCGGTCAGCGGGTCGCCCTCGGGTTCGGTGGGGAATACACTCACATTTGGGGTGATGCGCGGCAGCACCTGGTCTCCTGAGATCAGCAGTTTCAGTGCAGGGCAATAAAGTGTGGCATGCTCCGGAGAGTGGCCGCTACCGATAATGACCTGCCAGTAACGTCCTCCAATAGTCAGTGTTTCGCGGTCCATTAGTCGGCGAAAGCTGTCGGGTAATGGATAAATTGCGCGCCCGAAGTTCCCAAATTTTTTCTTGTACTGTTCCAGTTGCTCGTCATCATAGCCAGCCCCCCGATAAAAGCGTACAGCCACCTCTGGAGCGGAGCGTCCGGTATCCCCGGCCATTGCTCGGCACATCAGGAATTCTTCACGTGACATCCACAGCTCGCAGTCAAAGCGCTCAGTGAGCCAGCCTGCTAACCCGACATGATCTGGATGCAGGTGGGTGCAAATAACCCGCTTGATGGGCTTGCCTTTCATCACGCCGCCAAATAGCGTTTCCCAAGTTTCCCGCGCGCTCGCCAGGTCGAGGCAGGTATCCACTACGGTCCAGCCTTCTTCGTCTTCAAGCAGCCAAAGGTTGATATGATCCAATGAAATGGGCATGGAAAAGCGCGCCCAGTAAACTCCCTCCGCAATTCGCATCGGCTCACCTGGCGCCGGATTGACGCCGCGGCCCCAGGGAAAGGTCAGCCCTTGGTAAATTTCGTTGCTCTCTTCAGGCAAGGGACATGGCCTCCTGTTGAGGTAGAGGAGCGGTGAGGTTACACCGTCGGCTCAGGCGTTTCAAAAACTAAACGTCATGAGTGTATCAGTTACGCGACAATATCATCGTGGTTTATAACGGATCGCGGAGCTCACTGCGCGCTCTTGCAGGCTGACTGGCTCCGGTGGCTCCATTCCTAGCGTCAGCGCATCGAAAGTGGTCCAGCGAGGCGTTGGTATTTCTAAAATACGAGTGTAGTAGAAGGCTTCCTGTTCGGGATCAAACTCAGGGTCAGCCCACAGGGCTGACAACTGTGCTTCACCGATGCTGTTGGTGTAGGTTGCAGTGCTGGGGTCCACGGTGTTGCCAACAGGGCGCAGTTTGCCCGAGTCGTCGAGTTGGCGCTCACCTGACCAGGCCACGTTGAATATTTTTTCATGGGATTGTCCCTCACTATCCACCCAGCCTTTGATTATCTGAATACGATCGAGGTTGCCGCTGCGCGGATCGCGCATGGCCCAGACCGCAAACTCAGGCGCACCACCTTTCGCGGGCGGCAGATCCCCGCCCATGGGTACTCCATCTTTCTCAGCCACTGTAACCCACTCTTTCTTTGCCAGAAGGTCGTCTGGATAGCTCCACCCCCCGAAGAACCGCAGTGCTATACGCGGTCCCGAGGTGGCATAGGTCTCCTTGCGCCTCATCGCATCAAACAGCGAGCCCCGTGTGTTTTCTTCGGCCCAGACAGCGGCGAGACCGGCGGCACTCCAGCGCGTGCCGCCCGCCATGCGGTCTGCTGGGAAATAATTGGCTTTACCCATTCGCAGCGCGGCGCTTCCGTCAAGTATAGGCAGCTTACCGTGGTAGTTATCTTCTTCAACGGGGGAGCTGGCATTGTGGCCGTCGGAGGCGCCGATCACGCCAAAGCGGTAGGGATTAAACCCCTCACTGTGAGAGATTTCGATGCCGGTTCGCAGAGCGTCACGGACATAGCTGCCTTTGGCTATCGACTTTTCCTGTGTCTGAGACAGTTGGGTGTCGTAAATCTCAAAGCCGGCGAACTCATCTTCGGTAGACAGTACTGGGTTTGTCTCTGAGGAACCCTTTACCTGAAAAATTTCTGAGATGGGTTCATATTCGTTGCGCATCTTGGCATACGCTTCCGTGATAGGTTCGCCGTCGAACATGACGTTGTTGTACATGAGTCCATTGCTGACATTGCCATTGTGAGGAATCGCGAAGACGTCCATGCCCTGTGAGCGCTGTTTCTCCAGTGCCGCCCACAAATCGCGTGGGTCTTCAGAATTTACTGAGCTGTAGGGCAACTCAGGCACGTTCGCCCCACGGTATATGACGTTGCGATGCAGGTTTTGCCCACCCGGCATAGAGGTCCATTCGTAGCCTACGAACGCGGTGAAGTGTCCCGGGTCATTGTGTCGCTCGGCTGACTCGACGGTGGCGCGCCATGCTGTTTTACTGATGTCCTGCCAGCCATCGGTGATGGCGTCTTCGAGATCGAAGCCGATCATGGTTTCGGTCAACAGCCAGGTCACACCCAGGCGGCTATCGTTGAGGAGGCGATCCCTGAGTCCCCTCTCGTTAAGGGGCAGATCCGGTTTGGTCGCCTGCAGTACGCCGAGGTATTCCGAGTGATCGGTAACTGCTGCAAAATCCAGCGGCCTTGCCATGCGAATACCGTAGCCCGCCGCGTGTTCGATCTCGCCGCCTTTTACAAAAGTATAGGCATCGTCTGGCGTGGCCCGCACCCCGTTGGTGTAGGCGTCCGTGGAGTAACTGGTATGGATATGCAGATCTCCCCAGTAAAGATTACGCTGTGGGTTATGTGCGGTTGGCGCTTTCGCTTGAGGTTTGGCGGCGGTTTCAGCATTGAACTGCGGGTACAGTGACGGGTCTTCTACGGGCGAACAAGCCAGCATTAGCAGCGGCAAGGTGTAGACAATGTCCTTGTGCGATAAAGCCATAGCTTGTTTTGCCTACTCTCGCGCTAACCTACCCCGCGTTCAGAACCTTTCCAGTATTGTGCCCGTACCGCCTTTTTGTCCGGCTTACCTACGGCAGTCAGTGGAATCGCATCCACGAAGTCAACTGACTTTGGTGATTGCACCGATCCCTTGGCCTCCTTGACCAGTGACTGCATCTCTGCGGCAAGGGCTTCCGATGCGTCCGAGCCCGGCTTTAGAACAACCACAGCCTTTACGGCCTCGCCCCATTGTTCATCGGGTACACCTATGACAACAACCTGAGCTACCGACTTGTGGCTAGCCATGACGTCCTCGACTTCACGAGGAAACACGTTGAAGCCACCGGTCACGATCATATCCTTGGTGCGGTCGACTATATAGAGAAACCCCTCATCATCCAGGCGGCCCACGTCACCTGTGTGCAGCCACCCGCCGTCGAAGGCCTCCGCCGTCTGCTCCGGCATATCTTTATAGCCTCCCATTACCAGCGGACCACGCACGCAGATTTCTCCGGGTTCGCCATCGGGTACCGGATTATTTTCGCTGTCCAGCAGTGCCAGGTGAATCCATGGGGTTGGTCGGCCACAGGACGCGAGTCGCTCGGGCTTGGAAAGATCGTGTTCCTTCTTCTTCATGTTCGCAATGACCATGGGGCACTCGGACTGACCGAAGAACTGGTAGAAGATCTGGCCCCACTTTTCGATACCCTCCTGCAAGCGTGCGGGGCTCATGGGCGAGGCGCCGTAAAAAATAGTTTCCATGCTGTCCATGCTGCCGTCAGTCGCTCTGGGATGATCCAGCAGGAAGTACAACATCACCGGCACCAGCATGGTGCAGGTGATGTTGTGATCACGCACCATGTTGAAAAAGTCATCGAGATCGAAGCCTTGCATCACATAAAAGGCCCCGCCTTTTTGTAGCACGGGAATGAAGAAGGCCGCCGCGGCGTGGGACAGGGGCGTCGCCATAAGCATGCGGACTTCCTCGGGGAATTCCCACTCGGTCATCTGTACTTGTGTCATGTAGGCGCTGACCCGGTTGGGGCTCATTACGCCCTTGGGCTTGCCGGTAGTGCCACCAGTAAAATTGACCGAGGCGATATCGTCGAGCGAGATGTCCGGTGCAACCAATGGTTGTGGATCAAACCCTGCAGCAAGGCTCATATAGTCGTCGCCTACCTCGTTGGGGCCAAACCCTAGAAAATGCTTAATACCCGGAACACGCTCCTTCAGCGCGGCAGCTACCTCTGAAAACAGTGCCGAGTCGAAAACCAGTGCTTCGATTTCCGCAGCCTCAAGAACATAAGCGTGGTCATCCAGCGAGCCGAGGGGGTGCAGCGGAGTGCCGATGGCGCCGGTAAGCTGCATGGCTGCGATGTTGGACAGGACTTCCGGTCGGTTTGCAGAGATAACTGCTATTCGGCTTCCAACGCCCAGACCTTTGCTCTTGAGGGCTTGTACCATCTGGCTGGTATTTTCCCGCACCTCGCGGTAACTGGCGACCTTGTCACCAAGGAACAGGCAGGGCTCGTCGTTATAGCGATTGAGGCCTTCGATCAGTAGATGGGCCATTAATGGGGGCTCGTACAGTGCTTCGCTGCTCATGGTGTCTCCAGTATTCTAGGGGATAGTGAAAAACTCGACATTATTCTTGGATATTTAGCGCGCGGCGCAGAACAGTAAACATTTCCGCCGATTCACGCTTTGAAACCTGTGTGTTAGAAAACAGGCTGGAACCGTGGAATGTCCCGGGAAAGCTGTGCAATTCCGTCTTCACGCCGGCTTGCATCAGCTTCAGCGCGTACTCCACGCCCTCGTCTCGTAATGGATCGAACTCCATAGTGCTGATGTAGGCGGGGGGTAGGCCGGATAAGTCCTCCGCTCGCGCTGGCGCGGCATGACAAGGCACGTTCTCTGCGCCGCGCCGGTATTGATCACCCAGGTAGTAATCCCAACTAAGCTCAGCATTGGGCCGGTTCCACATTGGTGTGTCCACAAACTGCTGCATGCTTTGGGTCTGCAGTCGGTCGTCCAGCTCCGGGATGCCCAGATACTGGAAGCATATATCTGGTCCCTGGCGGTCTCGGGCGAGGAGGGCCGTCGCAGCGGAGAGACCCCCTCCCGCGCTTTGGCCAAACAGAGCCGCGCGCGCGGGGTCGATTTGCAATCTAGAAGCGTTTTCACTGGTCCACTTTAGAGCAGCGTAGCAGTCTTCCAGTGGGCCCGGATAAGGTGTCTCCGGTGCGAGGCGATAGTCTACGGAAACCACCACAACATTGAGGTTGCGACACAGCGCGATGCAGGAGCCAAGTTCGCTGTCCAGGTTACCGATGACAAATCCACCGCCGTGGATATGCAGGATGACAGGCACAACCTCCGATAGGTTCGCCGGCGTATAAATTCGCACGGAAACATCAGGTGCGTCGATGGGGCCCGGTATGTCGCGGTTTTCAACCGTGACGCCCTCGTGACTAAGGTCCTCGTTCACCTGTGCAATGAGCGACAGAAAGCCCTCCCTCGCCGCGACCGGGTCGCTCAGGCCAAGTGATGTGTCCGGTAGAAATTCTAACAACGAGGCCAGCTCGGGATCGTAGTTGTAGGCCATCAGTTTGATTTCTCCACTATTTCAGTTTGCCGTATCCCTGTGCCGGGGCGCTGGCGAGATTGGCCATAAACCCCGAGGAATGCGATTATTTAGAATCAGCTGCACAGCGTATACTGTCCCTGCCAAATGTGTATGGCAAGAGTTTAAAAATGGATACCTCAGCGAGCTGAATTGTCCCGCAGCGGCTGTCAAATATGTGGCCCTGGAACAGATGTAAGCGATACGCACAGCAACCCGAAAGGAGTATTCTTCTTACGCGTCTCTTGTGCGTCGCCGCAAGCATTTCGTGCAGGTTTTATTGTTCGACTGCCTGCAGAGCGCCGTACCGTGTGAAACGTGCGTGTTTCACAAACCGTCCAGTCGTTCTGTAGAATTTCTTCCAAATTGCGAACCGTCACACAGTTTATATTTCCGCTATTCCCGGCGTAGCGTTAAGCTTTCGGCGAAACAGACCGCAAAGGTGGGGTAGAGACGTGCAAAGCAGAGAGAATGATAGCGATCAGCAGAGCGTAACGCGGACAAGCCGCACCTTCATAAAAGATGGTGACTGGTTTTTCAGGACCCGAGAGGGTGAGTTAGCGGGGCCTTTTGAGGACGAACTTGAAGCCTCCACGCGGTTGGAAGTCTATCTGCGCATCATAAAAACCGGGCTTTAGCTCCTGGGACACCTCCGCCATCGGCGGTTTACCCCCGCCCCGACTTAAGACCCTTTTTACTGCAGCATGGTGCCTGTTTGGCCCGCGCAAGTGCCGCTATGGTAGAATGCGCTATGCAAGCATTCGCGGGCAAAATTGTTATGGCTCTCGCCGTTTTCTGCGGCAGCGCAATAGTGCCTGCAGAGCCAGTGGCCCCCTCGCATATCATACTCAGCTCGGGCATACCCGGTGGTGGGTACTGGAATGCGGGTGCTCGTATTAAAGAGGTCGCAATGTCTGAGCTGGGCCTGTCTGTCGAAAACAGGGCTAGCCGGGGTTCGCGTGACAATCTCCAAAAGCTGCTGGATATGGATAGCCCGGTGAGCCTCGCGTTTGTTCAAGCAGATGTACTTCAGTACCACCGCAACACCGCGGCAGAAGGTGTGGTGAATCACCTCGAGCTGGTCGAGAACATCGGTGAAGAATGTGTTTTTATTATAACCGGCAAGGAAAGCGGGATAAGAGACGAGTCAGATCTTGAGGAAGCGAAGAATTTTCGCCTGGGTATTGCGAGTGCCGACAGCGGCATAGCGTTTACCTTCGACTATATGTCCAGCCGGCTGGCCGGATTGCTGAATATAGCGGTGAGGTACGGCGACACCCTGTCACTGACGAAGCAGCTTAATGACCTGAACGCGTCAGTAGACGCGGTCATGACAGTGCACCGGCCCCGCGAACTCTCAGCGGAAGTTGAATATGCCCTGTCTAATCAATCGGATTACCGTTTTGTTGACCTGAGTGGTGCCCGCTTGCCACAGGCGCTATGGGATGGGCGCAAGGTATACCGCCCCATGCAACTTGCGATGCCCGGTGCCGAAGAAGCGGTGAATACGATTTGTGTGTTGGGTTTGTTGCTGGCTAATAAATATAAGTTGAGCCTGGCGCAGCGTAACCGCGTCAGTGAATTGGCGGATTATCACTGGATGAAAGTGTATGTTACTCGCTAGACAGACGCGCTATTTCGGCAACGTGCGCGCTGCAGATGATCTCAAAGAAGCGACTTTCCAGGAATAGCTTCAAGCAGTCGACGGGTGTAGTCCTGCTGCGGATACTCAAACAGTGCAGTGGTTTCGGCCTGCTCCACAATTTCGCCGTTTTGTAACACAACGACTCTGTCAGCCAGTTGCCTAATGACGGCGAGGTCATGTGAGATGAAGAGCATAGTGAGCCCGTACTCCTGCGCCAGTGTTTTCATTAAGTCCAGTATTTGCGCTTGAATAGTGACATCCAAAGCCGAAACGGCTTCATCGGCAACGATAAAGTCGGGCCGACTCGCCAGAGCGCGACCAATCGCTATACGCTGACGCTGGCCTCCTGAAAATTCGTGGGGGTACTTGCGCACATAGGATCGTGCCAGCCCGACCTCGTCCATGATCTCCAGCACGCGCCCGGCAGCGGATGAGCGTGTTTCAAGTTTGTGTAACAGAAGAGGTTCCGCGAGTGTGTCATACACGGTCATACGAGGATTCAACGATGCGAAGGGGTCCTGAAAAATAATTTGCATGCGCCGTCGCAGTGATTTCAATTCACTTGCCGCGAGAGATATAACCTCATGTCCATCGAATAGTATTTGCCCCGACGTTGCCGGTACAAGGTTTAGCAATGAGCGGCCTAATGTTGATTTTCCACTACCCGATTCGCCGACTAACCCAAGTACCTCGCCCCGATAGATATCAAAACTCACATCATTCACTGCCTTTACCGTCTCATTGTCCTGCTTAAACCAGGAGCACAGATTCCTTACGGAAACCAGTGGGTTTGATGATATCGACGACGGTATTTTTTGTCCTTGGGGTATCGAAGCCAGTAACTTTCGGGTGTAGGGATGTTGTGGTCGTTCGAAGATAGCCGCCCGATCACCGCACTCCACTACCTTGCCCTCTTGCATGACGATTATTTGGTCTGCGATGTCGGCGACGACGGCAAGGTCGTGGCTTATCATCAATATGCCTATGTTGCGCCTGAGTTGTATGTCGGAGAGCAGTTTCAGTATCTGTGCCTGAACGGTAACATCAAGTGCAGTGGTGGGTTCATCTGCGATCAGCAAACTGGGCTCATTAATCAGCGCCATAGCAATCATGACCCGTTGCCTCATGCCGCCGGAAAACTGATAAGGGTAATAGTTGATAGTGATTTCTGGATCACGAATTCCTACTTCTGCCATCAGGTCGAGAGCCTGCCTCTTCGCCTCTGACTGAGAGGCTCCGCGATGGTAGCGCAATGGCTCCATAAGTTGGGCCCCCACTCGCATGTAGGGATTGAGGCAGGTCATCGGGTCCTGAAACACCATAGCAATATCGCGCCCACGAATTTGCCGCAGGGCGTGCTTGTTCAGTCGCAGTAAATCCGTGTCAAGGAATAACGCGCTGCCACTTTCGATGCGACCGGGGGGTTGTGGTATCAAGCCCAGCAGTCCGTAGCAGGAGACTGATTTTCCGGAGCCAGACTCACCAATGATCGCTGTGGTGCTGCCTGCCGTCACACTAAAGTTGACATTGTCTACTGCTCGGGTGGTGCCCTCGCGGCTGGTGAAGCTGATGGTGAGGCCGTTCACATTCAACATATCGTCAGTCCTTCGCACCGCGCACGTCCAGTGCATCGCGCAGACCATCACCGAGAAAGTTCAGCGCAAACAGTGTGATTGCCAATACCAGACCCGGGAAAAACAGCAGCCAGGGGTATTCCTCCATAGTCTCTGTACCGAAAGAAATCAAAAGGCCCCAGGATGTTTCGGGGGGCTGTACTCCCAACCCTAAAAAGCTCAGGAATGCCTCTAACAGCATGACGCTGGGAACGGTAAGCGTGGTGTAGACGATAATTGGCCCCAGTGCATTGGGTATCACGTGTCGCCAGATAATGGCCAGTGGCGAGAGACCCAGACTCACGGCGGCCTCTACGAACTCTTGTTGTCGCAGCGATTGGACCTGTGCTCGCATGATGCGTGCCATCGTTAGCCACTCTACTGCGCCGATGGCGAGGAACAAAAGCAACATATTGCGCCCGAATACCACCATTAAAAGCACGATAAAAATCATGAAAGGCAACGCATAAAGAATATCAACAAGGCGCATCATTACCGCATCTATCCGTCCTCCCATGTAACCTGCGATAGCGCCCCAGCTGACCCCGATGAGCAGTGCGACTGCTGTGGCTATGAAGCCCACGGCCAGGGATATGCGACCGCCGTACATGATTTGGGTCAATAGGTCGCGGCCAAAAATATCGGTGCCCAGCCAGTGGTCTGCCGAAGGTGGCGTCGCCCCCAGTTCAAGATTCTGCTGGGCGTAGTCATAAGGAGCTACCCATGGCGTTAGTATTGCTACCAACACAAACAATGTGAGCACGGCAAAGCCCGCCAGAGCAGGGCGGTTACGGCTTAGCCGTAACCAGGCATCCCGCCACAGGGAGCTTCCCTGTTCTGCATCAACGAGCGCGTTTATCGATGTTGTGCTCATGTATTTTGCCCGGCTCGGCTGCGCAGTCTAGGATTCATCCAGGCATTCAGGACATCTGACAGCAGATTGAAAACCACAATGAGTGAGGACAGGAAAACCGTGGCGCCCAATATCATCGTGTAATCCCGGTTGAAGGCCGCCTGCACATAAAACCGTCCAAGCCCAGGAACCTGAAAAATAGTTTCCACGACGAAGGATCCCGATAGCAAGCCCGCAAAGGCTGGTCCGAGGAAGGCCACAACAGGGGTAAGCCCGCCGCGCAATCCGTGAACTACGACAACGCGCCATTCGGGTATCCCCTTGGCCCTTGCGGTGCGAATGTAGTCCTGGGTCATGACCTCCAGCATGCCGGCTCGACTTAGCCGAGCTATATAGGCCGCATAAACGGCGCCCAGTGTTATCGCCGGGAGGATCTTGTCGCCGGGCATATCACCCCAGCCCGACACGGGCAGCCAGTCCAGATAGATACCAAATACCAGAATTAATAGGGGGCCCAGCAGCAGTGACGGGATGCAAATACCGATCATCGCGGCAGACATTGGAATATAATCCTGGGCTGTGTTGGGGCGTAGGGATGCAACAACGCCAGCGCCAACACCGATAAGCAGTGCGACCAACAGGGCATAAAGTGCCAGCTCCGCAGTGACTGGGAAGCCTGCAGCGATTAATTCGTTCACACTGCGGCCAGGGTATTTGAACGATGGTCCGAGGTCGCCCCGTATCAGGTCGCCAAGGTACGCGATGTACTGTTCCAGCACGGGGCGATCGAGACGGTACTGGGCTTCCAGAGCCGCCTTGACCTCGGGTGTTACAGCTTTCTCACTGGAAAATGGTCCGCCAGGTGCAACGCGTACGAGGAAGAAGGTGACGGTAATGACGACCAGCAATACCGGAATGGCTTGCAGCAGACGTGAGCCGATAAAGCGCCACATCAATCAACAGTCCCCTGATCCTGATCCAGAGAAATATATTTGAAATTTATCCAGTCCATGACATTTGAGGACATACCGCGTACACCCGGTTGCACCAGGTGGTTACTGGTATACGTGTAAATGGGCACAATGGGCATTTGTTCCATCAGGCGTGTTTCTGCCGCCTGAAAAGTGGCATAGCGCGCTTCCCGTGTCGTTGCCCGCGGCGCCTGCTGCAGAATCATGTCATCGTATACCGGATCACAGAATCCCGTACTGTTGTTACCGCCGTCGCACAGGAATAGATCAAGAAAGTTATTGGGGTCTACGTAGTCACCGATCCAGCCACGTCGTGCCATTTGGAAGTCCATCTGATCTACTGTATCGAGATAGACTTTCCACTCTTCGTTGGCCAGCGTGATGTCGATATTCAGTGCATCCTTCCACATCTGTTGTAAGGCTACGGCAACTTTAAGATGACTTTCGCTAGTGTTGTAAACTAATTCGAGGCCTGGCCAGCCCTTGCCATTTGGATAGCCCGCCTGGGCCAGTAGTTCCCGCGCCTGCTCAACGTCGTGCTCAAAGACTTTCGGTGGTTCGTAGCCCAGCGTGCCAGGCGGCGTAATACTATAGGCCGGTAGAGTGCTACCGTGCATTACAGTTTCGGTCAGTCGCCGCCGGTCAATCGCAAGCGACAGTGCTTTCCTCACGTTGAGGTTATCAAGCGGTGGTTTGCTGGTATTGAACAGGTAGTAGTACGTGCCGAGGTAGGGCGAATTAATGTACGGGCTGTCCTGCATTGCCCGGTACACCGGAATCTTGTCGAGTGGTATAGATTCGGTGCGATGCAGTTGGCCCACGCGAAACATACGCTCTTCCGTAGAAATATTTTCCGTGGGATAGAACACCACGCCGTTTAATGCGACCTTGTCGCGGTCCCAGTAGGTGTCGCTTTTTGTAACCTCGATGCGCCGGTTTAATTTCCAATCGGTCAGGCGAAAGGCTCCGTTGCTAACGATATTTTCCACTCGGGTCCAGGGCGTGAAACGGTCAAAGGCATTGCCAAATTTTTCGATGGTTTGGCGATGCACCGGATAGGTACTTTGGTGGTCCATTAGCTGAATAAAGTAAGGAGTCGGGGCGTTTAACGTAACGACCAGTGTCTGCGCATCCGTTGCCGTGACTCCTACGTCAGAAAAATCCGTTATCTCGCCGGTGGCGAAGGCCTCGGCATTCTTCACCGGATAAAGCATATAGGCATACTGGTTACCCATTTTCGGACTTAGCGCACGCTGCCAGGACCAGACAAAGTCATAGGCAGTGACTGGGTCCCCATTGGACCACTTCGCGCTGTCATTGAGATGGAAGGTTACGGTGAGGCCGTCTTCGCTGATATTCCAGCGTTTTGCAACGCCGGGCTCGGGTTCGAGTGTGTGGGGGTTTTTGGTAACCAGGCCTTCGAACAGGGTAACGATGACATGCATTTCCGGGATGCCCGTAACCACGTGGGGGTCCAGACCTTGGGGTTCCGTGCCGTTGCCGAAGTGCAGTATGCCTTGCCGATTGCCCTGTGCGACGCGGGGTTCGTCGCTACCGCAGGCTCCCAGCAGTAGGGCAATCACGCCGATTATGAGGAGCTTATGAGTAATAGTTGATGGCCCGCGGTTGTTGTCTGTCCAACTCAGCCTAGCCGGCAATATAAGAACAACAGTAGTCGGTGACCTCGTGGACTACCAGTCCGAAGTTGGCGTTGGCGGGTACGTCAAAGCTGTGTCCTGCAGTGAAGGTTTGCCATTCGTCCGAGCCCGGCAGCTTAACGTCCATTTTCCCTGCCAGGATTTCCATAATTTCGGCTTCGGCAGTGTCAAAGTTGTACTCTCCCGGCATCATGATTCCCAGAGTTTTGCGGGTACCATCGACGAACTTGATCGCGCGGCTGGTGACCTTGCCATCAAAATAAATATTCGCTGCTTTAACAATGGTGACGTCGTTAAATTCCGACATGTCGGGGGGTCTCCGCTCGTTGTCGCCGATCGCACGTGATGCCCGGCTTCTTGATTGCTCATAGGGGCATAGATTCTACTGCGCGGGAGTGGCTTTCACCATAGGGATAGAGCCACAATCCAGCATTACCCGTTGCTCGGTATCTCGCATCTACTCCTGCCTTTATTGGCAGGAACGATACGCAGTAAAAGGTGGTACCCTCTCGACAATTCAATTAAAGGATCGTTCGATAGCATGAGTAGTTTGCACAAGCCGATACTGCATCAATACCAAGTGTCTCCTTTCGCAGCAAAAGTAAGGCGCTGCCTATATTACAAGGGCATACCCTTCGATACGGTTAATTACGGTCTATCGGGCGTCCGGAAAATCAAGAAAATCAACCCGCGAGCCAAAGCGCCATTTATGGTGCACGATGGATTCATGATCCCGGACAGCACCGACATTATTGTTTACCTTGAGAAAACCTATCCGGAAAAGCGACTCATTCCTGCCGACGCGCGTCTGTCAGCCCAGGCCAGCATCATCGAGGACTGGGCCGATGAAAGCCTCTATTTTTTTGATCTGACTATGCGCAGTTGGCCCAACAACAGCGCATTACTTGTCGAAGATCTTCTGCTGGAGGATAAGGGTGTGATGCGAAAATTGTTTCAGCCCCTGATCCCGCGCATCATCGCTCGTCAGGCACACGGCCAGGGTATGGGGCGCAAGGATCGTGATTCGGTTTGTCGAGAGATAGAGGGGCATTTTCAATCCATTGATACCCTTGTACAGGAATCAGCCTGGCTGGTGGGTGAACACTTGTCCGTAGCAGATATTGCCGTGGCGAGCATGTGTACTGTGCTCGATCGCGCGGAGGAAGCGCAGCGGCTCATGGCTCGGGCGCCCGCCTTGCTGGAGTGGCGAGAGCGAGTAGACGCTTTAACGTTGCCGCAGGGAACGCCAGCGGATCAACGCGCGTTGGTCTGAAGCGTTCTTGTTCGCCGCCGTTCCAGCGCGAGGATTCCCCCGCAGCTACTTTTTACTGACGAACACGTTGAGCACCGTCATAGGTTGCGCAGGACTGGCTGCAGTGCTCAGGCAGCAGACTGTTTGCGACTGCCCACCGCCGGACCAACATAGCGCGCGCGCGGTCTGATCAGGCGGCTATCGTTTTTGAATTCGAGGAAATGAGCGATATAGCCATAGACACGGGCCATCGCAAACATGGCAGTGAAATAGTGTGTGGGAATGCCAAGGCTGTGGAAAACAGCACCTTTGTAAAACTCCACATTGGCCCAGATTTCCTTACCTTTGGCTGAAAACTCTTTCTGGCAGGCCTCTTCCACCGCGACAAGCGTTGCTAGTAAGCGCTTACTATCTTCGTCCCGGCACAACTCGACAGCCATCGGTTTCAGGATTTTTGCGCGGGGGTCAACGGTGCGGTATTCACGGTGACCCATGCCCATGATCTTCACCTTGTTGGCGAGACATTCTTTGACATAGGCCGCGGCATCTTCAGGCGAACCAATGGCCATCGCCATTTCCAGTGCGGCCTGGTCTGCGCCGCCATGCAACCTACCGTAAAGCGTGCCGATGGAGGCTGAGACCGATGACTGGATCGGTGCGAGGGTACTGGCACAGACGCGACCCGCGAAGGTTCCCGCGTTGTAACTGTGCTCCATTTGCAGAATCTGTGCTGCATCGAGCATGCGCCGCTGCTCTTCCGAGGGAGAAGATCCATGGAACATGGTCAGGAAGTTTTCGTGAAACAGTTTTCCAGGTACCGGTTGCAGGATCGATTTGTTCTGGGCAAGCCGGTAGTGCGCGGCGATCAATCCGGATATCTTGGCGGCCAGAAAAAGCCCCTGCGCCGCCTCGAGATCTATTTCCAGCGAGGATTCTTCAGGCAGGCACAGCAGCGGCACCATTCCCTGCAGCATAAGCATGGGGTGCAGTCCCTTCGGAAGCTTTTCCAACAGGTCGATTTCGTCATGGGTCAGGGAGGCGTGTCGGCACATGAAGGCCTTCAGTTGGCTTTTTTCCTGCGCGTTCGGCCACTCCCCAAACAGCACCATCCACGCGGCATGCAGAAAGGGGGTGCCGACCATGTCATTGATATCGATACCTCGATAGTTCAGAACACCACTATCGCCCTGAACGTCAGATATAGCGGTTTCGCCCACTACAATGCCTGCGAGGTCTGGTGAAAAAACGGTCTCGTTCGATGACATGGTATGTGCCCTTGAATTGGTAATATTCACAGTATAGTCCGGGGTCAATAATTAGTAGAGTTAATTTTACTTATAACACTATTAGATGAGCTAATATGCGTTTGGAAAACAGTGAGTTGCGGGCATTTCGTGCGGTGATAGAAGAAGGCGGTTTTAAACGTGCGGCAGATGCGTTGCATATCAGTCAGTCTGCAGTGAGCCAGGCAGTCGCTGGACTGGAATATAAACTGGAGGCGCCCTTGGTGCAGCGCGGCAAGGATCTCCGCCTGACTGATGTTGGCAAGCGGCTGTTTGAGCATGCTGTAGACGTGCTTCGGGATGAGCAGCGCACGTTAGAGGACATAGAACAGTTGAAGCAGGGCAAAACCGAGACTTTGAGCCTCGCGATCAGTGCCGCCCTGAACCGCTTTCATGCTCCAGGCCTGATCAGCGCCTATTTCCGTGATCATCCCCATACCCGTATGAAGATCGCTGAGATGCCGGCGCGAAGTATTATATCTGCGGTTTTGTCGGGTAACGCGGAACTGGGCATGGGGCCCTTCCAGAAAGACATGGCCGCTTTCGAGAGCGTGCCCTTTTACACCGAGTCCCGGCACCTGGTGGTCAGTCAGCATCATCCGCGTTGTAGTGACATGATCAACGGGAACGAGCGAGCTCTGAAAGAAACTGCTCTAATTACGTCGGCATTGGACAGCCCGGACATGCGGCCATCGCTGCAGCGGTTGCGAGATCATTTCAGTACCGTTTGGGAAGTCAGTAGCCTGTCACTTCGCATTCACATGGTGAAAGAGGGCATGGGTGTGGCGTTCCTCGGCGATAAACTGCTCGCGGAGCATCCGGACTGCGCCGGGTTTCGGATCATGAGTGACGTTTCGTTCGGCCGAATCGATAAAGAGGTAGGTGTCTACTATCGTGCGGGTAAGAATCTGAGCGACAGTTCCCGGGATTTTATTGCCCAGTGTGTGGCACACTGGCGGCTGCTTTAATACGCGAAATAACTGCCCTTTACGGAGCAAATCGAATGTCCACCCTGCGCGACAGCAATGTGAGGAAACTGGCCCAGAAGCCATTTGATGTGCTGGTGCTTGGCGGTGGTATCAACGGTGCGGTTGCCGCTGCGTCGCTGGCTGGCCGCGGCGTGCGAGTGGCGTTGATCGACAGCGGTGACTTTGCTGGCGGAGTCAGCTCGAATTCATCTAACCTGGCGTGGGGTGGCATCAAGTACCTGGAGAGTCTGGAATTTCTGCTCGTGAACAAGCTGTGTAAATCCAGAAACCGGTTGATGCGCGCCTACCCGTCGACGGTCAAGGAGATTCGCTTTTTAACCACGGTGCAGCGGGGGTTTCGCTTTCCCCCATTCTTTATTTACCTGGGCAGCCTGCTCTACTGGGTGATGGGTCGCTTTGCTACCCGTGCCCCGCGGTTTATCTCGGCGCGCGCGATCGAATCTGCGGAGCCTGTGATCAATACCAGCACGGCTGCCGGTGGGCTCGAATACTCCGACTGTTACCTGTATGACAACGATGCTCGCTTTGTTTTCAACTTTGTCCGAAAGAGCCTCAACTTCGGCTGTATTGCGGCTAATTATGTGAAAGCCTTGAGCTCAACCCGGCAGGGAGACGAATGGTTAACGCAGATCCGCGACGAAGTCAGCGGTGAAATATCCGAAATTCGATCACGCGCGCTGATCAATGCCTGCGGTCCCTGGGCAGATACTGAGAATACGTTGACGGGGCAAGCGACGGCACACCATCATCTATTTTCCAAGGGCGTACACCTTATCGTTGACCAAATAACCGACAACAAGCGCGTGCTCACTTTCTTCGCCAGTGATGGCCGTATGTTTTTCCTCATTCCAATGGGTCCTAAAACGTGTATCGGCACCACGGATGCTCAGGT
>JAAENL010000004.1 GCA_024224435.1 Halieaceae bacterium | reverse complement strand
TTGGGGTCAGAGTAAAAAACTTCTTCGGACTTTAGGCCCGAGGGGCTATTTCAGCTTTAGACCGGCTGTCGTCGTCCTCGATGCTACCTGCGAACTTGCGCTATTGGCCGCTCTCGGCCACCCACCGCTGTTCGGTTAATGGCGGTTTAGGCTCGGGAGCGGGCACTCTTACCCTGGGAGACCCACCGGAAACCCTGATATTCGCAATTGCCACAAAACAGAGTACTGTCAGACTTTACACATCACAAAATCGATGCCTTGCTCCCACCGATCGTCACGGAAACATTGAATATGAACCTGGAAAAGCTCAATGCACAATGCGCCATTGAAGAACTTCAATTTGTCGAGGGCCCTGGTGGACTAATCATGGCCAAGATTGACAATGGCCTGGCAAAGGCACGTATCTCTACCTATGCCGGACAGGTGCTCTCCTTCCAGCCCCATGGTGAGGAGGAAGACCTCTTGTTCGTCAGTGAATTCGCCTATTACCAACCCGGCAAGGCTATCAAAGGTGGCATGCCCATCTGCTGGCCTTGGTTCGGCCCGGACCCGGAGGACAAAGGTCGCCCCGCACATGGCCTGGTAAGAGCCGCCCAATGGGAAGTACTCGAAACCCAGCAAATGGAGAATGGATCCACCCGCCTGCGACTGGGAATTACCGAAAACGACGAGACGCTGACGAGCTGGCCGCATAACTTTGCACTGGCGGTGGAGGTTACCGTAGGCAGACAGCTGGACGTCAGCCTGATCACCATCAATACGGAGGAAAATGACCTGACACTGACACAGGCCCTGCACACCTACTTCAAAGTCGGCGACATTGGCGAGATCGCCGTGGAAGGCCTGGATGGATGCGCCTACATCGACAAAATGGACGACTCCAAGGAAAAAAAACAGCAGGGTACGGTTACCATCAGTGAGCAGACCGAGCGCATCTATACCGGCGTCACCGGCGACCTGGTGATTAATGATCCGTCACTCTCCCGGCGCATACGCATCCGTTCCCAAGGCAGTAACAGCACCGTGGTCTGGAACCCCTGGATCGGGCAGTCGGCGGAGATGGGAGATTTGGGTGACGAGGAATACAAACAGATGATCTGCGTCGAAACCACCAATGCAGGTCCCGATCAGGTCACGGTACCGGGAAATGGCGAATACCGCTTGTCTCTAAGCTACAGTATCGAACGTAACTGACACCTAAGGCCGCTTCGGCTCGATAGCAGCCATCGGGGTAATGTTGCTGCCTGTCCGCCATAGCCACAAACAGCCTTCTTTGCACATGAAAAAGTACTAAATAAAAACGCCAAGCAGAAGCATAATCACTCCAAATTTTGCACCTGCTCATCGAGTACGCAGCTAACCGGTTATTTCTTCAGCAATTTTTCTCTATGACTGCAAATGCTGTCACCCGTTACCGAATTTGTCGGTATTGACCCTGGCGTTCGAGATAGCGACCAATGCGGTGTGCCAGGGCGTGGGTCAACCGAGCCAGTTCTGAATTCGTCGGAATCCATCCACCTTGCAACCAATCACCGGGGCAACGGGATAATCAGAAAGCGCGCAGCGCCCTGCGATACAGCGCCTGTGCGCGCCAGAGATTGCTCCAAAACAGTAGCGTGGAACCGATCAGGAAAAGCCCTCCCAACCACCCCGGCAATTGGGGAAACCGGGCCACCGCGAGCATCACGAGCAACGTTACCAGATGGCCCCGGAACTGGACACGCCCCCGGCGGCCGGGAATGAAGTCATGCATCTTGGGTATACGCAGGTCCATCCGCCGGGTCGCCATCTGCCGTGCCTGGAGGTGAAACCAGCCGAGGAAGGGAACGATCTTGAGCAGCATTCCGGCAGGCAGGCAGACCCCGACCCCCACCAGCAGAAGCACACCGATCACCACGGGCGGTTGCTGTAGCACCCAGGCCAGGGCCGCCAGCCACATGCTGCCAAAGCCCAGACGCCAGTAATTGATGGTGGCATCGGGAATACGGCGTTTGCGCCGATGCAGCAACAGATAGCTGTACCCTGCAAAACACAGATAGCCGAGAACTGGCAACCCCAGGAGCATCATTTGCTGCTGCCCCAGCCAGGCACTGAACAACCAGCCTGCCAGCAAGAGCAGCAGGCCCGGGACCAGCCAGCCGCGAAGCCACCCGGGATAGGCCGGAGTGATGTGAAACATGGGGATCACCTGCATCGCCACGGCGAGTACCAGCAGCCCCACCCACCCCAACAGGGCCAACACGAGATGCTGATCCACCAGGGGGGCCAACTCCCCCCCCTGCCACCAGCCAGCCAGCATGCCACTCATGAACACACCGTAGACGACCACCCCCACGAGGGCCAACAAGGCGGCGAGCATGCCCCGGGTAACACCATTCGAAGGACGGATACCGACCAGGCCGATGAACGCCTGGGAGACAAAAATGAGGAAGGCGAGCCCAAGCAACACGGCGGCCGGAAGCAACAGGGAAAGGCGACCGAACAGAAAGCCCCCGCTGAGTAGAAGGGTGCCCAGGTTCAACAGTCCCCACACCCAGGGACTCAACTGGGTGGCCGCCGGCACCCGGGCACCGGCGATGACCGGCATCATCTGGTACAGGGCACCACACATGGTCTGGCTGAGAAATCCCAACGCCAGCAGGTGGGTAAGCGCCAGCGCCTGCGGCGTCCAGCGGCTTGCAAAGGCATCACCACCGACCAGTAGCACCAGGCCGGCGAGGAGCAGGTAGAGGGGCGCGGTGAGAAAGAAGCGAAAGGGAACCGGTATGGGCGGCGCCTGATCCATCGAGAGGCCAGCTGTATTCAGCACTCCGCCTCTCCCGGCACCTCATCACTGGCATGCCAGATAAGCATCTCGTAATCGCTCACCTCACCGGGACGAGTCACCCAGCGGCACTTCATTTCACGCAGAATATCGTATAGGGGAAAGGGCTCGCGTCGATGCAGCACCCTCAGGTGGTCACCCCTGGGCATCCGTTCCAGCGCATTGACAATCTGTTCCAGCGGTTCGGGGGGCTCCAGTTCGCTGACATCCAGCAGGTATTCCATTTCAGGCGGCGATACCTTCCACCATCTCGGGGGACGCCTCTCCCAGCGTGTGATCCGCCAGGGTGTAGAGCACACTCTCCTCCTTGGCGTTGTGCTGCTGCATCATCACCAGGATAGTCTCGGTGACACCCAGCACGCTCTCTGCATCGGCGGCCTCGATGGACTCCTTCAACTCCTCGAACAACTGGCGCATCTGGACATGCTCCATGCGCATCACCTCGGTGGGGCCCATAGTCATGCCTGTGGCGTTCTCAATGGCGGGAAAGAGGATATTCTCCTCCACCCCGAAATGGCGTTCCATCAACCGGATGAAATCGGCGGCCTCCTGCTGGGTCTTCGACCAGTCGCCTGTCTGGACCAACCGTTCCAGGTTGGCAAACACATCATCACAGGCGTGATGATCGTCGGTCATCAATTCGGTTATTTGCATCTGTTCTCACTCTCTGGGCAAAACACCGGGCCCGGGTTCTCTTCTTGTTGTTATGTCCCGGTTCCACTGGTTCCGATCGCCGACACTCCGGTCACCGGGCGGTCACATCAATCGATGCTGAAGACCTAGGATACCGACAGCCGGCACGTAGAGGCTTGATAGATGTCAATCCGACAAGGCGGCGGAAGGTTTAAAAAGGGGACGTATTTAT
Organism: Halieaceae bacterium; assembly: GCA_024224435.1. Lineage (GTDB taxonomy): Bacteria > Pseudomonadota > Gammaproteobacteria > Pseudomonadales > Halieaceae > Marimicrobium. Next base: position 1,963 of record JAAENL010000004.1, on the reverse strand, counting down.
TTTTCCCGCCCACCATCCGGACTGTCTTTGCAGACAGGCATCACGCTGGGTGGGGCCGGCCTTGAAGCGTCCTTCCCATAGCGCGCCATGGCGCTCTTCCCGCTTTTTTATGCATGCGGCCTGACGACCAGCCAACCGTTTCATCATTTCAGCAAGGACGCTTGCGCCAGGACCCGGCTCTGCAACCAGGTGAACGTGGTTTGCCATCAGGCACCAGGCGTATACTTTAATGCCGGGTTTGCTCTTCCACTCCTGCAGATTTTCCAGGTCGAACTGATAATCTTCGTCCGCGAGAACTACTGCCTGTCGATTATGTCCTCGCCGGACTATAGGGTGCGGGCACTGCGGCAGCAAAACACCCGACTTCCCTGGCATGAGTCTTCCCTGACCATGAATGAATTTTTAATACCACCAGTTTACCACTGAAAATAAATGCGTCGCCTTTCTCTAGACCCTGCGCCGTAGAAAGCCCGCGATGGCCAGACCGAGCCCGAAGAGCAACGATGTCGCCGGTGTCGGCACTAGGGAGAAACGTTGTTCAACAGAGACAACTGTCGACGTCTGGCCGTCGACCTCGGCTGCGACTAAAATGTCCTTCGTCACCCGTATCGACTGCGAGGGTCCGAAATCCGCGCTGGTCGACTCGCCGCTTTGGTCCACAGACTGGCTTACCTCCCTGGTCAAGAAAGCGATAGGGTCAACCAGCCCGCCCACCCATTCTTCCACGAACGCCCCGCTGACGGGGTCTGTCGGGTTGACAAGCTCTCCGACCATTTCGAGCGATACGTCCTTGATCGGATGTAGCTGTGATTGGGATGTGGCCGTGAACGAGAACTCGAAGTCGATGAACTCGGCTAACTCTACGAGGTCTGTGAAGCCTGCTACCGACAAAACGTTATTAAACTCGAACAACAGCCCGGGACCCGGGTCCATGCCGCCGTCGTTCAACGGCGTAACATCGATCTGGGTATAGTCTGCGTCCTCAGTGAAATACGCCAAGTCCATCCAATGATCTACTACGAAATCAGAAAAAAGCATGTTGCCAGCCTGGATGGTCTCCCCGCTTAGCAGCTCATCCAAAGTCGTCGGACCCATGATGGGCGCGGCGTGTACGGAGGCGGCTCCTGTCGATAACAAGAGCGCTGCTCCAAGAGTATGTAGTCGTTTCATGATCAGGTGTTCCAAGAGCAATTGAAGAATTCGTGGCCGCTGTGTTGCCTCCGGACCCGCCCCGGTGCGCTCTCACGCGCCGGGGACGAGTCGGAGTAGCCCGGCCGTTACGGCCGCTGCGCACCCATGAGCCGGATGCAGTGCTTCACGTCGCTAAAGGTCACGATCCCATCACCGTTCGGATCGTATACCCCGGGTAATGGAGGCACCAACTGGTTCCGCTTCCGGGAGATCATCGATAGGTCGCGGCGGTCGATGTCTCCATCACCGTCCACATCGCAGACCATAGCCGGGGCCGGGTCGACCGGCTCGCTCAGCGGGTCGTCATCGGTGATGTCATCGTTCGGATCGTTCGGATCACCGCCGGGCGCCTCGCCCGCCGCGGTACCCGTGTTGTCGATCTGGCCCGCGTTCACGTCCGCCTGGGTGACCGTGTAGCTGGCCGTACAGGTGGTGGTGGCGCCCGGGATCAGGGTGCCGCCCTGGGCGATCGGCGCACAGGTGATCGCGCCCAGTCCGCTGTGCGGGTCGGTGACCGACAGGTCGGTCAGGGTGACGTTGCCGGTGTTCTGGACCGCGTAGCTGTAGGTGATGGTGTCACCCACGCCGTTTGTGCCGCTGGCATTCGAGCTCTTGACGATCTCGATCGCCGGGCCCTGGTTAACCGGCTCGCTCAGCGGGTCGTCATCGGTGATGTCATCGTTCGGATCGTTCGGATCACCGCCGGGCGCCTCGCCCGCCGCGGTACCCGTGTTGTCGATCTGGCCCGCGTTCACGTCCGCCTGGGTGACCG
>JAAENL010000003.1 GCA_024224435.1 Halieaceae bacterium | reverse complement strand
CGGTCACCCCCGGAGTCCTCATCGAGGCGATTGTAATGGGCTATATCCTCATTGAGCAGAGGATGAGCCTTAATGTTCCTATAGAACATCACCTCTAAATCTTCATCACATGGACGCCTACGCATGCCTGTAAGAATCCTAGTCCACAGGTCGAGGAATGCCGAGAGGTCATTCCCCTTCATGCTGATGGCTTGGAGGTCAAGCAAATTGTAAACGGCCTCGGCGGACTGGCTCACCCGGAAATACTTCGCTATCATGCGGAGTATCTCACGGCCGGTGATCATCCTACCGTCCTTCATGGCGTCCTCGGCCGCCTGCTTTACTGTACGGGACAGCTCTCCAATAACCATCTTCTGTAGGCCAATTGCAAGCCGCCTGTCTAGGAGATAAAACCTCCTGCCAGGCTCCCGGAGCACCGCGTCTTCCACACTCGCATCGTCAGCCATTTTCGCCCAATCAAGGGCTTTCGAGTCCGGTCGACCCGAGGCTGCGACAATGCTTTGATAGAGTGTATTTTTCCAATCGCGGTACTCAGCGGGTTTGGGCATTGTGCCACACTTCACTTCATCGGCAACCTTGTAGCGCCGAGGGCCTCGGGACGTTCGCTCATTCCCTGATGAGTCGCTGGGACTCCCACCAGGGCTGCCCGAAGGCTTGCGACGCCGAGAATCCTCACGGCGAGGTGGACGCCCGCGGGAGGCATCATCACCGTTGCCATTTCCACCACCACCACCACCGGGAGGGCCGTCTCCACCTCCGCCCCCATCGCTGGGAGGAAGCGGAGGTGTCGGACGAGCCGACTCCGCGGTGTGGCTATGGCTAGGCCCCTCATTAGAGGCTGACGCACCACCCTGCACCGTATTTGTGGTCACGGGCACGGTTTGGGTGCGACCTAGCACTTCCACGGGAACATGTTGCACAGACACATGCGACGCAGACACACCTTGCGATGGCACCGACACATACGACCTAGCACTCGAGTTCGAGTGGATAACAAAGTTGGGGGCCTGGGCATGAGGGTTAAGACTGGCAATAGTGGACTGCGCAGCCATAGAGCCCTCCTCAAAGGCCCGAGCCACATGCTGTTCACGCACAACGTCAGCATCGCGGAGAGCTTCAATCATGCGATCACGTTCACGCTCTATTTGAGCCATGCGGGCACGCTCATGCTCCGCTCTAGAGCGTTCATTTTCAAGTTTGGCGTTCATCGCCAGCATGCTCGCACGCATTTCAGACTCCATGCTAGCACGTAGTGAGGCCATTTGTTCGGCCATGGCACGTTCATACTGAGCACGTTCACGCACGATCATGTCTTGAGCCAGTGCAGCGCGCTCATGCTCGGCACGGTCACGCTCACTAATTAGTGACTCACATTGAGCTCTGAGCTCATTCATCCTAGCATCAACATCGCACTGTGGCACTCCTACGACGTTCACGGGCGAAACGTGCGACACGAAGGACGCCGAAATGCTCCGATTATCATGGACCACATTATGCTGGACACTAGTACTGCTAGTTATACCGCTAAGTTCAGGCCGCGGAACCCCAGCATCAGCAACAGAAGCGGCCACCACAGCTCCGACGTTAGAAGGAACTGCGGCGCCTACCCCCGTCACCATCGCCGGGGCCCCGGTGCTAGCAGTCACCTGCGAGGTCAGGGGCTCAACGTTAGGAGAACCCGCGCGACCGTCGACAGGCGAAAGACCAACACCGAGCAAGTCAGTACTCAGATCCATGGGGTCGGCCTGGAGCTCGCAGTTGTGGGAACTCACAGGCCTACCACCCGGACAGTGCGCACCAACGTTGTCCACGGGAACGAAAGGGTGTTTGGAGAATACCGCTGGCCCCGTCAACCCTCCAAGTCCAACGTTAGGAGGACTCAGAAGGTCGATGGGGCCCTCGGCATGAGCAGCCGGCAGTGGAATGTCAGCTGCCGAACGCGACAAGTTGGAAATCCCAACCCCGAAAGGTAAGGGAAATCCACTACTTATCGCGCTCGGCGCGCCGGCAAAATCCATTCTGTCGCCTACATTGTAAGGCTCGGGAGCCTGAATATCATTAGAATGTGGGTCACATAATGGAGCAATTTCGGGTCCAACACGAAAATCATGCTCACTAGCCCTGTTATTGCAAGGGTCTAGCGGTGTTTCCACAGTGAAATTCATGCATTCTCCTTCTCCTACATGCTGCGACCCCGTATGACTCCCAGCCATGCCAAAAGTCCACAGATTTTGACGGACAGGGTCCTGTCCCTGTGGCAGGACTATTTGGGGGTGGCATGGCGGCAGAGGTGGTTTAGAATCCGGCCGGGGCCCGCTATATAACGCGTTGACCTCG
>JAAENL010000002.1 GCA_024224435.1 Halieaceae bacterium | reverse complement strand
CTTGAGGGGGCTTGTTGGTGGGCCGTCGCCTTTGCCGCGTGGTCGAAACGGAATGCGGGATGGGATTTTGGCCGCATTAAAAAACCATTCGCGTAACGGCTGGGCTAACGGCTGGGCTAACGGCTGGGCTAACGGTTGGGGCTAACGACCTTGGCCGTTTTATTTTTGGGCGGATTGGTTTGTGGGTCTTTAATGAAGACGCGGCAGCTGGCAGGTCCTCGTTGGCGACTGAACGGGCCCTTTAAGACCCATCGATTGGTGTCTTCACGGGTCATTTAGCGTGTCAAAATGGGTTGCGTCGTGGTTTGGCGGCAGGTTGAACGCCTGCAGGACTGGTTTCCGTCGGCCCGAGATAACGGGGGTGTGCGGAATTGACACAATGGTGATTCTGAGTAGACTCTGCCGCGGGGAACATGGTTCGCGCGTGCACTAAAACGGCACCGTTGGATCACTTATGAAAATCTTATCACTGGCACACACCTCTTTTCGGGCGGTTCTTTTCGGAACGTTCGCGTTAGTCGTAAGTAGCTCTGTACAAGCTCAAGTCATTGACTGGAACAATACGAACGGCACTAACGCTTGGTATGACATCGACGGCAACTGGGTAGGTGGGGTTAGGCCAACCTCGACTCAAACCGCCCGCTTCAACCAGGCAGCAACTTACGATGTTTGGTGGGATGATCTGACGTCCACAAGCGCACCCGAGGTGGGGTTCCTGCAGGTGTTGCAAGGTGACGTGACGTTCGATAACCGAGACGCGGCGGCTTCGACCCAGTACTTGTACACGATCAATGGTTCAGGAGGGGCTGGCGCGTTCTCAGATTTTTCCATCTCGGGTTCCGGTACTTCGTTTACCAATCGGGGATTACACCTGCATAGTCTCGGTGGCGGTGAGATTCTCGGCGGAGCGACCTTAACGCTCGATGGCTCGGACCCCAACGGAGCCAAATTAACGGTTGGCGGGATTGGATTTGGCGTAGCCGCCGGTAATTTGAATATTCAGTCTGGCGGGACCTTTGACAGTATCAATGGCTACATCGGCGGTGTCTATGGTTCGACGGGGGTAGTCACGGTGAGCGGCAGCGGCAGCCAGTGGAATAACTTGGGCGTTTTTGCTGTGGGCGTTAACGGCGCTGGAACGCTGAACGTCTTGGACGGCGGCATGGTCGTTAGTGCCTTTTGCTTCATCGCGGATATTGGAGCGACAGGCGTGGCCACGGTGAGCGGCAGCGGCAGTCAGTGGATTACGGGAAGTTTGAGTGTGGGCGAAGAAGGCAACGGGTGGCTGAACGTGACGGACGGGGGTCTGGTCAGCAGTTACAGTACCTACATCGGCGATGGTGCTGTTTCAACAGGCGTAGCCACGGTGACGGGTAGCGGCAGTCAGTGGAATAACTCGGAAAGTTTGATCGTAGGCTATCTTGGCAACGGGACGCTGAACGTGGAGAACGGGGGCGTCGTCAGTAATAGCGATGGCTACATTGGCGATACCGCTGGCTTCGCCGGCGATCCCTTTATTTCCACCGGTTTGGCCACGGTGAGCGGCAGCGGCAGCCAGTGGAATAACTCGGGCAGCTTGTTCGTGGGTTTTGAAGGCAACGGGACGCTGAACGTGGAGAACGGGGGCGTCGTCAGTAATACCTTTGGCTACATCGGCTCATTCCGTCGTTCCACGGGCGAGGCCACGGTGAGAGGCATTGGCAGCCAGTGGAATAACTCGAGTAGGTTGTATGTGGGCTATGGGGCCAACGGAACGCTGAACGTGGAGAACGGGGGAGTCGTCAGTAATAGCGATGGCTACATTGGCGATAACGCCGGATCAACGGGTTTGGCGACAGTGACGGGCAGCGGCAGTCAGTGGAATAATTCAGGAGATTTGAGCGTAGGTTACGTCGGTAATGGGACGCTGAACGTCGAGGCCGGAGGTCTGGTCAGTAATACCGATGGCTACATCGGCCGTTTCACAGGTTCCACGGGCGTGGCCACGGTGAGCGGCTTTGGCAGCCAGTGGAATAACTCGAGTAGGTTGTTTGTGGGCTATGGGGCCAACGGAACGCTGAACGTGGAGAACGGTGGCGTCGTCAGTAAGGTGTTTGGCGGCATCGGCTATGCATTGGGTTCCACGGGCGTAGCCACGGTGAGCGGCAACGGCAGTCAGTGGAATAACTCGCAAGATTTGTTCGTGGGTTTTGAAGGCAACGGGACGCTGAACGTGGAGAACGGAGGCGGGGTGAGTGATGCGTATGGCTACATCGGCGATCTCGGTCGTTGCGGGGGCGTAGCCACGATGAGAGGCATTGGCAGCCAGTGGAATAACTCGAGTAGGTTGTATGTGGGCTATGGGGCCAACGGAACGCTGAACGTGGAGAACGGGGGAGTCGTCAGT
>JAAENL010000001.1 GCA_024224435.1 Halieaceae bacterium | reverse complement strand
GCTTTGCAGCGTCAAGATCACGGCTAATCAACCCGACACATCAGCATCATATCCGATGCCACTGGAGCATGAACCATGAAGCAAAGTAACGGCGCCACAATTTACGCAATGATTCTGTCTTTTAGCACTGGGTTGTTCTCCGCCAACCTCTTCGCGGAGGAGGCAGATGCATTTGCAATTGACACTGCGGGGGATCTCATTGAGGTATGCACAGTGGATACTTCGCATGCGAATCACCAGACGGCAACCGCGTTCTGCTACGGCTTTTTCGAAGGCGCTGCTCACTATGACAATGCACTTGAGCAGTCACCTCTGCATGCCACCCTGCTCTGTGAGCCACAGGACCTGACGCGTCAGCAGGCGGTAGCCGTCGTTGTCGAGTATCTGGCCGCGAATCCTCAGTACAATTCGGAGCCGGCCGTTGATGGCGCCTTCAGGGCTCTGATCGCCGAGTGGCCGTGCCCCAAATAGACTCCTCGAAAAACCGCACACCATCACCTCGACAGCCTCCAGGAGCGCTGTCGAGTTTTCAAATCGAGCATCTCCAACGGGTGTATTCTTTTAACCCTCGGTGAAGTGCACACTGCGTGACCGCCGCCCTTCCCACCAATTGTCGAATCGCAACAGCAGGGGCGGTAGGAATAAGAGGTCCAGCAGTAGCGCCACCACAATAATCGGTGTGAGCAACATCGCAACGTTGGTGTAGTAAAAGGTACTCGAAAAAACCAGTATTATCGTTCCTGTCGCCAACGACAACGTGGTAATCGTAATGGCAGATCCGGCACGGTCCAGCGCATATTTGACGGCTGACTCAGGCTTGTCACCTCGTCGCCGGGCAAAAATATACTTACTCAGCATGTGCACCGAATCATCCACCACCAAGCCAATACTGATGGAAAACAACATCAGTATGTAGGGATTCAAACCACCCACAACCACACCCCAAACCCCGAACACGATGGTCGCGGGAAACAGGTTGGGCATGATGCTCAGTAGGCCATATCGCCAGCTTCTCAGACCAATCAACATAATGACAGTGATTAACAGGAAACTGAGACTGAAGCCCTGCAGCAGCTGCATGGATATGGACCGGTCCAAGCGTGCGAACAGGATACTTCTATCACCGTGCATAACCTCGTATTGCGGCGGCAGATTGTTAGCAATCCACTCCTCTATCTTGTCATTGAACGCAAGTAGTCCCGCATTCGACAGATTTGACGTTCCTATGACCAGACGGACCGCAGCGTAGTCAGGATCGAACAGCGGCTCCATGTGGGGCTCAATTTCCTGTACCAGTTGGTAAGTGACGAGATAGTCGATAATCTGCAGGTTGTCTTCAGGCAGAACTGCCCAGCTCTCATCGTTATCGTGCTCTGCCTTGTTCAACGTCTTGAGTAAATTCGCGTAACTGCTGACGAAACTCGCTTCCGGCTGCTCTTCCAACCACTGCGAAAATGCCTCCACCTGATGCAGGAATTCGAGCTGTGTGATCCCATAATATTCGCCGCTGTCGATACTGTAGACCAGACTCTGGTCGTTACCGATTTTCTCTGACAGCGCGTTTAAAACCGTGTGGGAATCGGAGTCCTTATCCACAAAACTGAAACGATCGAAATCGATCTTGTTCAGAGGCAGTAGCGCCAGTGTAGTGATGATAATCACCGCACTGGACCAAAAAAGCAGGCCGTTTCTGCGCTCGACCAAACGACTGACACCATCAATAAAGCCACTGACACCGAGCGGCTCGGGTACCTTGCGCATAGGGATTAACAGTACTAGCGCAGGCAGCAAGGTAAATGTCACTACAAAAGCCCAACCGACCCCAATTGCCACCACGTTGCCGAAGCCATAAATTCCCGGCGAGGAACAATAATTGAGGCAAAGAAACCCCATGGCGGTGGTAATGGTAGCCAACGTTACAGGCTGGAAATTAATCGCAAGACTTTCACGCATCGCATCCAGCTTACCCAGGGAACGACGCAATCCCTGCAGATAGACCGATACGATATGAACACTGTCCGCCATGGCAATGGTAAGCACCACCAGTGGCCCCATATTGGATATCTGGTTAAAAGGAATCTTGAGCCAACCGTATGTGCCGACCGTTAAACCGACTGTTGCGAAAGACACCGCAAAAACCGCCAGTGACAGTAACAGGGAACGCAAACAAAACCACTGCAGCAGTATGGTGGCCGCAATAACCAACGGGAAAAGAAAGTTTCTGTCCTTAATCTGTGCGTTGTAGCTGTCCAGCTCGAACAGCGCCCTACCCAGTACGTAAATCTCCTGGCCGGGGTATTTCTTCCGCAACGAGTCACGCAGCTGAATGACAGAACGGGCCACGCTGAGTCGGCTTTCCTGATCATCTGTGCTGGCCTTGTATTTGATGACTGCGAGCGCCATCTCTCCATCACCGGACAGTATATTCTGTGTAATATCCTCGTCGGCAAGCGCAATTTGACGGATGAGCGCGAGATCCTCGTCATTCAACTCGGCCAGATCTGGCAACAAGTAGTCCCGCTCCTCAATATCCGCGTCCACCGCATTCAGGCGCTGATTAATCAGTGACCCCACTGATACGGCGTACTCTACCTCAGAGTAACGGCTTGTGAGCTCTTCCATAGCGCGCAGCGACTCAAAACTGAAAACCTCGCCGTCCTTCGGCATAAATGCGAAAAGCACGGCAGTGCTCGGGGGAAAATCCTCGTTTACCTGATCCACCTCTTCGCGGTAGGGGTCATCTTCACTGAGTATCGAGTTGAAGGAGCTTTCGATAGTGGCTTGGCCTGCGCCCCAGGTGACCACCGCCCCGATAAAAATAGTCAGCACTGCGAGCAAGTAGCGCTGATTCACCAATTGGTTGACGAAAGTCTGCATAAACGCGTCGGTCAGTTGCGAAAGCGTTGTTATACCACAAGTGAATTACCCATATCTCGAGGTATCTGCGATTCATGCCGCCATTTCAGGGATCGCGGATTCTGATGAGAAAAGCCGTTCTGTACACCACACCGTCATGCAGGTGAAGAACAGACAAAACACGCCTAACATGGGTCAAAACAGCCCCAGTGGCTTTTCGAGGCTTGTTACATCACTATCCAATGTCGGATAATCAACACTATCGTTAAGCATCCGGGGAGATTTACATGAAATTGCCTAGAATCGCCTTCCTGATCGTGGCTTGTCTGTGCTGCGGGATCAGCTACGCGTCGGACACCCCTGCACGCATCGGAGATTTTTCACTGCTCGACCAGCACGGCGTGTTTCATCAGTTAAGCTGGTATGACGATCACGAGGCTGTAGTACTATTTGTACAGGGCAACGGATGCCCCATAGTGCGCAATGGTGCTCCCACGTTGAAGGCCCTGCGAGATGAGTATGCCAGCCGGAACGTCGCATTTTTCATGCTCAACCCCCAGCCACAGGACGACCGAGACTCAATAGCGGCGGAAGCGCAGGAGTTCAGTTACGACTTTCCTATTCTGGTTGACGAATCACAGTTGGTCGCAGAATCACTGGGTGTCGACCGCACCGCAGAAGTTTTCGTTATAGATCCAAAAACACGCGAAGTTCTTTATCGCGGTCCCATCGATGACCGTCTGGGTTATGAGTCCCAGAAACCCAAAGCCAGCAAGCATTACCTCAGGGATGCCCTCGACGCTGCGCTGTCTGGCGAGACCATTGCGAACACGCAGGTCGACTCACCCGGCTGCCTCATCAACTTCCCCGCCCGGGAGCGGCACCAGAAGCAACCGGTATCCTACACTGCGGATGTGGCCCCTCTGCTAATCGACAAGTGCGTGGGCTGCCACCACAAGGGGGGCATCGGCCCCTGGTCCATGTCTGATCATACGATGGTGCAAGGCTGGTCGAAGATGATGAAAGAAGTTCTTTTGACGCGCCGCATGCCACCGGGACAGATCGATCCGCATGTCGGCAAGCCCATCGAAGACATGGTAGAAATGACACCGGGCGAACTGCAGACTCTGGTGCACTGGATCGATGCCGGCGCCCCCATAGAAGCAGGCGCTGAAGACCCCCTGGCTGCAGTCGTCTTCAACGACACGAAGTGGAGCCTGGGCGAGCCAGACATAGTGCTCAAAGTACCCGCACAGGCGATACCTGCCACGGGAATTATCGACTATCGCTTCATACCGGTAGAACTGAACCTTGACCGGGACATCTGGATACGCGCGATCGAATTCATTCCCGGCGACCCGCAGGTGTTGCACCACATCATCACCTACCTGTCCAGCCCCGCCGACAAGAATGCAAGGAATAAGAATGACGGTGACTCACGGGATGAGAGCATTGGTGGTTTTGCACCCGGACGGCAACCCGATCAGTACCGGGACAACAGCGGCCGCCTGATTCGCAAAGGTTCCAACCTGCTGCTGCAGATGCATTACACGACCTCGGGTAAACCCACGGTCGATGAAACGGAAGTCGGGCTCTACATTTACGATGAGCCACCCAAATACGTTATGGATGGCGGTGTCGCGGGCCAGCGCCGCTTCATGATTCCGCCCCACGCCAAAGAGCATTTGCTGGAGGGGGAGATGTTGATCGAGCGGGACGCCTATCTCTACGGCATGACACCCCACATGCACTACAGGGGCAAATACATGAGCTACTGGGCAGAATACCCGGATGGCAGTTCAGAACTGCTGCTGTCGGTACCGAAGTATGAGTTCAACTGGCAGTTCAGTTACCAATTACAGAAGCCCCAATTCCTGCCCGCTGGCACTCGACTGGTTGCTCGCGGCGCTATGGACAACTCTGCGCAGAACCGTTTCAATCCCGACCCTGAGCGCCCTGTGATGTTCGGACTGCAAACCAAACACGAAATGTTTTTCGGCTTTTTGACCCTGCGCTATGTGGGCGATACGCCAGAATCCGTTACGGGCGCAGAAAATGCAGAAGAAGTTGCTGGCCTGTAGGTGTGCGTGACGCGCAGACCATACACCAGGACACTGTAATGGGGTTGCTTGTCACCGCTACAGCTGTGTTGTGAGAGCGCACGCAAGCTCAGGTGGCACCCTTACCACTGCTCCCAAAGGCGCTGCTCCGATGACTTTCCCTGTAACGGG